>NZ_JAWSUJ010000026.1:0-44775 GCF_033549285.1 Halomonas sp. | reverse complement strand
GCCAGCGACTCGCCGTGATCGGCACCGGGGTGATCGGCAACGGCTGGATCGCCCGCGCCCTGGCCCGCGGCTGGGACGTGGTGGCCTTCGACCCCGACCCCGAGGCCCCCGTCCGCACCCGCGCCTTCGTCGACAACGCCTGGGGGTCTCTCGAAAGGTTGGGCCTGGCGGAGGGCGCCAGCCCCGAGCGGCTCACCTTCGTGGACCGTCTCGAGGAGGCCGTAGCCGGCGCCGACCTGATCCAGGAGAACGTGCCGGAGCGCCTGCCCCTCAAGCAGGAGATCCTCGCCGCCATCGATGCCGCGGCGGAAGAGCAGGTGGTCATCGGCTCGTCGACGTCCGGCTTCAAGCCCAGCGACCTGCAGCAGGACTGTACCCGGGCGCCGGGGCGGGTGATCGTCGCCCACCCCTTCAACCCGGTCTACCTGCTGCCGCTGGTCGAGCTCGTCGGCGGCGCGGCCACCGAGCCCGCGCATATCGAGCAGGCCCAGGCGCTCTACCAGGAACTGGCCATGCGCCCGCTGGTGGTGCGCCGCGAGATCGAGGGGCATATCGCCGACCGCCTGATGGAGGCGCTGTGGCGCGAGGCGCTGCACCTGGTCAACGACGGCGTGGCCACCACCGAGGAGATCGACGCCGCCGTGGTCTATGGCTGCGGGCTGCGCTGGTCGCTGATGGGCACCTTCCTCACCTTCCACCTGGCCGGTGGTGAGCAGGGCATGCGCCATATGCTCGAGCAGTTCGGCCCGGCGCTGAAGCTGCCCTGGACCAAGCTCGAGGCCCCCGAGCTCACCGACACCCTGATAGACCGCGTGGTCGAGGGCTGTGAGCACCAGGCCGCCGGCCGCCCGGTGGCCGAGCTCGACCGCCGCCGCGACGACTTCCTGGTGGAGCTGCTCGACCTGGTGCAGAAGTACTGGCCCGAGGCCGAGGGCCTGGAGGGACGCATCTGATGGTGATCCTGGAGAGTCGCGTCGCCCCTGAGTGGGTCGACTACAACGGCCACATGAACGACGCCGAGTACGCCCGGGTCTTCTCCCTGGGCGTGGAGGCGCTGATGGACCATATCGGCCTGGACGCCGCCGGCCGCCAGCGGCACGGCGTCACGATCTACACCCTGGAGACCCACCTCTGCTATCGCCGCGAGGCCCACGAGCGTCAGCCGCTGCGCGTGGCCCTGACCCTGCTGGATCGAGATGCCAAGCGGCTGCACGCCTTCTTCGAGCTGCTCGACGAGGAAGGCAACCTGCTCGCCACCAGCGAGCAGATGCTGATGGGCATCAGCAGCGAGGCCGGGCGCCCCGCGCCCTTTCCGGAGACCGTGGCCACCATCATCGCGGCGTTGCCCCATGCCGCGCCAGATGCCTGGCCGGAACTCGCCGGGCGCACCATCGGCATACGTCGCTAGCTTTCGCTTCCAGAATTGTGAGAGATCGGCCGCCCCATGGGCGGCCCGACGGGATTGCCGGCCCGAGTTCAGCAACTTCGCCTGGTTCTCGATGCTGTTCTCCGCCGGTATCGCGGGGATCGGCACCTGCTCCTCGGCGCCGCCGGGGCCTGAGGCTACTCGCCTGGCGACCTGATTTCTCTTCCTCTCCCTTTCCCTCTTCCTCTCACGATCCGTCGCTCCGCTGGAAATGAGCGTTCATGGCGCCGGTGGTTCGACGGCTTGTGCGTCTGGCACTCGCCAGGCTCATGGGACGCGGGCCGGTGCCTTCGAGACAGCGCCCAGGCCTGGCTACCCCACCCCAAGGCGTCAAACGGATCGGAGGCTGCCTGAAAGAGCGAGGACGTGCTGGCTCGTCTTGCTGGCATCTCGCGTAATTCTTGCGCAAGCCAATGAATTGAAGAGACATTTTCTGCACCAATGGGCGCATTTGCACTAGTCATTGGTGCCGGGAAATGCCGCTGGCCATATTCATTCACACCAGCAGAAAAGAGCGCGGTTCACCGGACCGATGAGGGCGATGCACCGGCGCGGATCAAGGCGGCTTCCGCCCAGCTGGAACAGCGATTCCCTTGAATGAAGTGAGGAGACAACAAGATGCAACTGCCGTCACTGATCGAGATTCCCAATGGCGAAAAGGTGGTACCGACCTTCTCGGACAGCGAAATGCAGGGCCGGCTGGCGCGCCTGCGTGACGACATGGCGCAGCAGGATATCGATGCGGTGGTGCTGACCTCCTACCACAACATCAACTACTTCAGCGATTTCGTCTACTGCAAGTTCGGCCGTGACTATGGGCTGGTCGTCACCCAGGATCGCTTCACCACCGTGACCGCCAACATCGACGGCGGGCAGCCCTACCGCCGCAATCGCCTGGGCGACAACATCGTCTACACCGACTGGCAGAAGGACAACTTCTTCAAGGCCGTCAAGCAGCTCTGCGAGGGCCGCCGTCGCGTCGGCGTCGAGTTCGACCACCTGACCCTGCAGAACCAGCAGAAGCTGCTGGCTGCCCTGGGCGACGTGGAACTGGTCGATATCGGCGTGCCGACCATGAAGATGCGCATGATCAAGTCCGCCGAGGAGATCGCGCTGATTCGCCAGGGGGCCCGTATCGCCGACGTGGGCGGCGTGGCCGTGCGCGACGCCATCTCGGTTGGGGTGCCGGAGTACGAGGTGTCACTGGCCGGTCAGGCCGCCATGGTGCGCGAGATCGCCAAGACCTACCCGCACAGCGAGCTGATGGATACCTGGGTGTGGTTCCAGTCCGGCATCAACACCGACGGCGCCCACAACCCGGTGACCAGCCGCCGCGTGCAGCCGGGCGATATCCTCAGCCTCAACACCTTCCCGATGATCTCGGGCTACTATACCGCCCTGGAACGCACCCTGTTCTGCGAGTACGCCTCCGACGAGCACCTGCGCCTCTGGCAGGCCAACTGCGAGGTCCACCGTCGCGGCCAGGAGCTGATCAAGCCCGGGGTACGCTGCTGCGACATCGCCCACGAGCTCAACGAGATCTTTGCCAGGCATGACCTGCTCCAGTACCGCACCTTCGGCTACGGCCACTCCTTCGGCACCCTGAGCCACTACTATGGCCGCGAGGCCGGGCTCGAGCTGCGCGAGGACATCGAGACCGTGCTTGAGCCGAACATGGTGGTCTCCATGGAACCGATGATCATGGTGCCGGAAGGTCGCCCCGGCGCCGGTGGCTACCGCGAGCACGATATCCTGGTGGTCAACGAGCACGGGGCCGAGAATATCACCGGCTTCCCGTACGGTCCGGAGCACAATATCATCAAGTAATCGATCAAATAAAAAGGGGAGCCGGGCTCCCCTTTTGGTGCTTGGGGAAGCCGAAATGAGCAATGTCAAGATAGAGAACCTGGACTGGATGACCTACAAGGAGCGTACGGAAGAGGGCAGGTGCAAGATCATCCTTCCGGTCGGTGCCATCGAGCAGCACGGCCCTCATATGTCGCTAAATCCGGATGTGCTGATTCCCAGTCATGTCGGCGAACAGGTGGCGGCTCGCGGTAACAATATGCTTGTCGCGCCACCTATCAGCTATGGGTACAAGTCACAGGTGAAGTCCGGCGGCGGGAACTTCTTCCCGGGAACGACCTGTGTATCGGGTGCCTCGCTGGAGAACTACGTCTTTGATGTGCTGCAGGCCTATGTCAATCATGGCAATCGCGAATTCATTCTGATCAACGGGCACTTCGAGAATTCCATGCACCTCTGCGAGGCCGCCGACAGGCTGGTCAACAAGTGCCAGTCGGAAGGGATCTCGATCAGGATCTACCTGCTTTCCTACTGGGACTTCATCAGTGACGAGACCGTTGAAAAGGTATTCCCGGACGGCTTCACCGGCTGGGCCGTCGAGCATGGCGGGGTGCTGGAAACCTCGATCATGCTGAAGATTCATCCCGAGCTCGTCGACATGTCCAAGGCCGTCGACGTCGAGCCCGCGAGCTTCCCGCCCTACGATGTCTTTCCTCCCGACCCGAGCTGGGTGGCGACGTCCGGCACCCTCTCGTCTCCCATCAAGGCCACGGCCGAAAAGGGGGAGATGATCCTGGAAGAGTGCATATCGGGAATCGTATCGCACTTGAACTGAGTCACTGGCCATGTGCCCCGAGAGGCTCTCGGGGCCTGAGATGTCAGGGACGATGCCAAGTACAATAATAGTGAGGTATCAAGATGCCTAAGAAAGAACCGGTAACGGTCCCACGATTCACGGGGCGAGACCTGCCTCCCATCGGCCGGCTGGTCATCCAGTTTGCCCCGCCCATCGCCATCATTGCGCTGATCGCGATGGTGCTTCGCAATCCCGATGGCGTCGCCTCGGTCATCTTCGACCTGAGAACCTACGTCACGGGGGGCTTCACCTGGCTGTTCATCCTCTATTCGCTGTTCGCCGTGGCGGTCTGCGGCTGGCTGGTGTTCAGCAAGGTGGGTAACCGGGTCAGGCTGGGTGGCCCCAAGGCGAAACCCGAATACAGCAACTTCGCCTGGTACTCGATGCTCTTTGCCTGCGGTCAGGGCATCGGCCTGATCTTCTGGTCGGTGGCCGAGCCGATCATGCTGCGCGATGCGAGCCCGGTCTTCGAGGCGATGGAAGGCAACGTGGCGGGCGGTGGCATCGTCTGGGCCTATTTCCACTGGGGCTTCACCGCCTGGGCCATGTACTGTGTCGTCGCGGTTTGCCTCGCCTATTCGCACCATAACCTGGGCAAGACCCTGACCTTCCGCGAGGCGACGGTGGACCTGCTGCCGCGCTGGGCGCGAGGCGGTGCCGGCGTGGTGGTGGAACTGCTGGCGATCATGGCCACCATCCTGGGGCTCTCCACCTCCTTCGCCTTTGCCGCCATGCAGTTTACCGCGGGTCTCACGTCCTTCACCGGCGTCACCTCGGGACCCACCATCTGGCTGTTTGTCATCGTGGGCCTCGGTACCGCGGCGGCGATCTCGGCCTTCTTCGGGATCAGCAAGGGGATGCGCCTGATCAGCGAGACGAACTCTATCCTGAGCGTCGTGCTGGTAGTGGCGGCCTTCATTTTCGGACCCACGCTGTTCATCATCTCCAACATCACCCAGACCTTCGGCTCTTACTTCGCCAACTTCGTGCCGATGAGCTTCTGGACGGATGCGCCGAGCACGGCCGAGCCGCTGACCTCCTGGCAGCAGAGCTGGAACGGCTGGTGGACGGTGTTCATCTGGTGCTGGGTGATCGCCTTCTCGCCCTTCGTGGCCGGCTTCATCGCCCGTATCTCCCGGGGGCGCACGCTGCGTGAATTCGTCATCGGCGTCACCATCATTCCTTCCCTGATCGTCATGCTGTGGATCGGCGTGCTGGGCTCCGCGGCCATCTACTACGACGACAAGAGCGGGCGAGGCATCACCGATGCGGTGAACGCGGATGTCGCCAGCGGCCTCTTCGCGATGCTGGAATCCATCCCGGTGGTGGGCAGCCTGCTGCTGGTGGTCGCGACGGTGCTGGTGGCCACCTACTACGTGACTTCCCTGGATGCCGGCACCTACGCCCTGGCGGACTTCGTCTCGGCACCCAAGCGGGCGGGTGCCTGGTTCCGGGTGGTGCTGGTACTCAGCATCGGCGCCGTGGCCACGGTGCTGCTGACCCTCGGCGGGAGCGGAGTGGTCGATACGGTCCAGACCGGCACCATCATCGGCGCCTTCCCGTTCTCCATCGTGATCCTGCTGATGATCGTGAATACCATTCGCCGCCTGCTCAGCCGGGACCAGGCGACCAGGGAACTCGAGAAGGTGGTCAATGACCCCGACCCCAACGTGAAGCTCAAGGTCGACAGCGAGGGGGCGGTCCAGGCGGTCTCCGGTGACAACCTGAAACCCAGCGTTTCAGGCACCTGACGGCCCTGACCCGTCACCCGTCAGGGTCACGCTCGAGAATGACGCGACGGCGCGTGCACCCTGAAGGCCCCTGGCCTGCCGGTCATCACCCCGACCGGCAGGCCTTCTTGCGTTGCGCATGTCGATGTCACCCGGGGCGTCGAGACGGGCCGCCGCTCACAGGTTGGCAATTCCGGATCTCAGGAAGTCCAGCACGTGGCGCGAGGCCACGTTGAGCTCGGGCTCCTTGTAGTAGAGGCCGATGCAGACGCGCTCCAGGGCGGGAAGGGTGGCCGTGCTTTCGGCATGCCTGAGATGGTCCGGTATGACGGAGCTGGCCATGGCGGTGATGCCGAGTCCCTCCTCCACGGCGGAGAAGATGCCGAGCAGGCTGGTGCTGGTGTACATGAAGCGATAGGGGTGCTGCTGGGCCTGCAGCGCCTCCTCCATGATCGAGCGATAGACGCACCCCTGCGGATAGGCGATCAAGGGGATCGGCTCATCATCGCAGCTGGCCAGGTGGCCTTCCTTGTAGACCCACTCGAGGCCTTCCAGCCGGTAGTCCCGAGAATCCCTGTCCTCGTTCTCCTTGGCCCGTTCCATGGCCAGGGCGATGTCGTAATGCCCCTTCTGGTAGCGCTGGAGTATCACCTTGCTGATCTCGCAGTCCACCTCGACGATGATATTGGGGTAGACCTTCGACAGCTTTCTCAGTGCCCTGGGCAGGAAGGCCAGTTCGAAGTCGTTGGGGATGCCGAGGCGAACCTTCCCGGAAATATTGTCGCCCCTTACCTTGGCGATGATCTGGTCATTGATCTCCAGTATTCGCCGTGCCGCTTCGTAAAGGTACTCCCCGTCCTCGGTGAGCTCCAGGCTTGATCCCCTGAGAAATATCTTTGTATCAAGAAGTTCCTCCAGCTTCTTCACCTGAAGGCTGATGGCGGGCTGAGACCGGCCCAGCAGCTCACCGGCGCTGGTGAAGCCACCCAGGTCCTTGATCGTGACGAAGGTCCTCAGCAGGTCGGTGGGGATATTGGTCATCGTTACGCCATGTCGATGTCTGATGTGAGCATTGAGTATACAAATTGGCGCGTATCGCGTGCGGAAAATCCCTTGAAGAACCCAAAGTCGGCAGCCTGACAGGGCATGCCAAACCAGGAACAGGATAGCCTTCTGAAGACTGCCCTTGCCGCGGCCGCAGCATCACGGGCGTGGCCTCCTTGATTTGCGGGTACGAGGTCAGCGGCAAGTTGGATGTGGCCGATTCTGCTGCATGTGGTGCTGGCGTGGAGGGCGGGATACGCTGGAGCCTTGGATCGAGTCCATGATTGGAGATCTGCTTGCCATGACGCCAGGCACCACGACGGGCCTCCTTCGCCAGGGAGAGCCACTATCGGTCGGCTTCGTCCTGCTGCACCGCTTCACCCTGCTGCCCTTCGCCGCCTTCGTCGATTGCCTGCGGCTGGCCGCCGACGAGGGGGATCGCAGCCGCCAACTGCGCTGCCACTGGACCTTCATGACCAGCGCCGGGCAGGAGGCCCTCTCCAGCTGCGGTGCCGCCATCTCGCCCTGCCTGTCGTTCCGTGATCCCGGCGAGTTCGACTACATCGTGGTGATCGGTGGCGTGCAGGCGCAGAAGGAGCGGCAGGATTCCAATGCTCTGGCCTACCTGCGCCAGGCGGCCGAGGCGGGCGTGCCGCTGGTGGGCCTGTGCACCGGCGTCTTTGCCCTGATCCAGGCAGGGTTGATGAAGGGGCGGCGCTGCTGCGTCAGCTGGTACCACCACCGCGACATGATGCAGCGTTTTCCCGCCATCGAGCCGGTGGCCGATCGCCTGTTCATCGACGACGGGGACCGGCTCACCTGTGCCGGCGGGGCGGCGGCGGCGGACCTGGCCGCCTATCTGGTCGAGCGCCACCTGGGCAAGGCGTGGGCCATGAAGAGCCTCAACATCATGCTGCTCGACGAGGCACGCGTCGGCACCCATCCCCAGCCGCAGCCGGTGGTGTTCGGCAAGATCGAGGATCGCCTGGTGCGCCGTGCCATCGCCGTGCTCGAGCAGCACCTGGGCGAGGCCATCTCCATGGATGCGCTGGCCGAGCGGGTGGGCACCTCCCGAAGGCATCTGGAGCGCCGCTTCCGCGAGATCCTGGGGGTCGGGCCGCAGAAGTTCGCCCGTGATCTGCGCCTGCGCTATGGCCTCTGGCTGCTGCACTACACGGGCAAGAGCATCACCGAGATCGGCGAGCGCTGCGGTTTCGCCGATACGGCCCACTTCTCGCGCCAGTTCCGCAGCGCCTTCGACATGACCCCGTCGGAGATGCGCAAGCGTGCCGGCGAGCCCGGCAGCGACCGGGTCGACCCCTTCTTCCTGCATGTCGAGGGCCGGCCTTCTCTCTGAGAACTCGGCTACAGCCCAGGGTCCGCGTCTCCTCGCGCTTGCCGCCAGCATGTGGCAGCCCGGCGCTTCCCGCTCTTCGAGCGGCGATCAGTGTTCCTGGCGTTCAGGAATCCTGTCGCATCTGTTCAATCCCTTCCCCTCGCCGTCGTCTTTAATCGATGCGTACGCCGGACGCGCTGCGTGGCGGTTATCCACGCATAAGGATTTCAAATTTTCTCCGCCGGCAGGTTGCCGATAGATTCGAGTAACACCCTGCCCGCCACCGATAACAACAGGAGTGAGTCATGAACCAGGTAGGTCTCGCCGCCTTCGATTCTCAGATCGCCGCCGCCATCGCCGACGAGGTGGTCCGCCAGGAGGCCCACGTCGAGCTGATCGCCTCGGAGAACTACGCCAGCCGGGCCGTGATGGAGGCCCAGGGCACCCAGCTGACCAACAAGTACGCCGAGGGCTACCCGGGCAAGCGCTACTACGGCGGCTGCGAGCACGTCGACGTGGTCGAGCAACTGGCCATCGATCGCGCCTGCGACCTGTTCGGCGCCGACTACGCCAACGTCCAGCCGCACTCCGGCGCCCAGGCCAATGCCGCGGCCTTCATGGCCCTGGTCAAGCCCGGCGATACCGTGCTGGGCATGAGCCTGGCCCACGGCGGTCACCTGACCCACGGCGCGGCGCCCAACTTCTCCGGCAAGCACTACCACGCCGTGCAGTACGGCCTGAACCCGGAGACCGGCGAGATCGACTACGAGGAGGTCGAGCGCCTGGCGCGCAGCCACAAGCCGAAGATGATCATCGCCGGCTTCTCGGCCTATGCCCGGGTGGTGGACTGGCGGCGTTTCCGCGCCATCGCCGACGAGGTGGGCGCCTGGCTGATGGTCGACATGGCCCACGTGGCGGGCCTGGTCGCCGCCGGCCACTACCCGAGCCCGATTCCCCACGCCCACGTGGTGACCACCACCACCCACAAGACCCTGCGCGGCCCGCGCGGCGGCCTGATCCTCTCCGCCGCCGGCGACGCGGATCTCTACAAGAAGCTCAACGGTGCGGTCTTCCCGGGCCAGCAGGGCGGCCCGCTGATGCACGTCATCGCCGCCAAGGCGGTGGCCTTCAAGGAGGCCATGAGCCAGGAGTTTGTGCAGTACCAGCGGCGTGTGGTCGACAACGCCCGCGCCATGGCCGGGGTCTTTCTGGAGCGCGGCTATGACGTCGTCTCCGGCGGCACCGACGACCACCTCTTCCTGGTCTCGCTGATCAAGCAGGGCGTCACCGGCAAGGATGCCGACGCGGCACTCGGCCGCGCCCATATCACCGTCAACAAGAACGCCGTGCCCAATGACCCCCAGAGCCCGTTCGTCACCTCCGGCCTGCGCATCGGCACCCCGGCGGTGACCTCCCGCGGGTTCGACGAGGCCGAGTGCAGCGAGCTGGCCGGCTGGATCTGCGACATCCTCGATGTCCTGGCCGAGCGCCGCAGCACGGGGGCGGTCGAGGACGAGGTGCGTGAGAAGGTCGCCGCCCTCTGCGAGCGCCATCCGGTCTACGGCGACGCCGCTCCGGCCGCGGTACGTGAAGCCGCTACCGCCTGAACCCGAACAGGATCGGCCCCGCCGCGCGGGGCCGGCCGAGGAGGAAGAAGATGCAACGCTATTCAGGCTTCGGGCTGGCCAAGCACGCGCTCAGCCACCACGAGAACTGGGAGCGCCAGTGGCGCAACCCCACGCCGAAGAAGCAGTACGACGTGATCATCGTCGGCGGCGGCGGCCACGGCCTGGCCACCGCCTACTACCTGGCCAAGGAGCACGGCATCACCAATGTGGCCGTGGTGGAGAAGGGCTGGCTGGGCGGCGGCAACACCGCCCGCAATACGACGATCGTGCGCTCCAACTATCTGTGGGACGAGGCGGCGGCGCTCTACGAGCACTCCATGAAGCTGTGGGAGGGGCTCTCTCAGGACCTCAACTACAACGTCATGTTCTCTCAGCGTGGCGTGATGAACCTGGCCCACACCCTGCAGGACATGCGTGACGTCCAGCGCCGGGTCAACGCCAACCGCCTCAACGGCATCGACAGCGTGGTGCTCACCCCCGAGGAGATCCAGGAGATCGTGCCGATCATGGACTGCTCGAAGAACGCCCGCTATCCGATCCTCGGCGCCTCCTGGCAGCCGCGGGCCGGCGTGGCGCGCCACGACGCCGTGGCCTGGGGTTTCGCCCGGGCGGCCGATGCGCTGGGCGTGGACATCCTGCAGAACACCGAGGTCACCGGCTTCAAGATCCGCGACGGCCGGGTCTACGGGGTGCACACCAACCGCGGCGACATCGAGGCCAAGACCGTGGGCTGCGTGGCGGCCGGCAACTCCGGGGTGCTGGCGAAGATGGCCGGCTTCCGGCTGCCGCTGGAGTCCCACCCGCTGCAGGCGCTGGTCTCCGAGCCGCTCAAGCCGGTGCTGGATACCGTGGTGATGTCCAACCACGTGCACGGCTACATCAGCCAGACCGACAAGGGCGACCTGGTGATCGGTGCCGGCATCGACGGCTACAACGGCTACGGCCAGCGCGGCAGCTACCCCACCGTGGAGCACACCCTGCAGGCCATCGTCGAGATGTTCCCTATCTTCTCGCGGGTGCGCATGAACCGGCAGTGGGGCGGCATCGTCGACACCTGCCCGGACGCCTGCCCGATCCTCTCCGCCACGCCGGTGAAGGGGCTCTTCTTCAACTGCGGCTGGGGCACCGGCGGCTTCAAGGCCACCCCGGGCTCGGGCCACGTCTTCGCCTGGACCCTGGCCAAGAACCAGGCCCACCCGATCGCGGCCCCGTTCTCCATCGACCGTTTCCACACCGGGGCTCTCGTCGACGAGCACGGCGCGGCCGGCGTTGCTCACTAAGGAGGCACTCCCATGTTTCTTATCTACTGCCCCTACTGCGAGGAGCATCGCGAGGAAGAGGAGTTCCATGCCAAGGGCCAGGCGCATATCGCCCGTCCGGAGGACCCCGAGGCCTGCTCCGACGAGCAGTGGGGCGACTACCTCTTCTTCCGCGACAACCCGCGCGGCATCCACCACGAGCTGTGGGTGCACGCCGTGGGCTGCCGCAAGTTCTTCAACATCACCCGCAACACCGTGAGCTACGAGATCCTCGAGACCTACCGGATAGGTGAGCAGCCGCGCTTCACCGCCGAGCATCCCGAGGGCAAGCCCGCCGAGGCGGTAGCCGCCCGGGCGGAAGAGGTCGAGCGTCAGGAAGGAGTCAAGGCATGAGCCAGTCGCTGAAACAGCCGAATCGTCTTCGCGAGGGCGGACGCATCGACCGCGCGCGTACCCTGAGCTTCACCTTCAACGGCAAGCGCTACCAGGGCCATGCCGGCGACACCCTGGCCTCGGCGCTGCTGGCCAACGGGGTGGACATCGTCAACCGCAGCTTCAAGTACTCTCGGCCCCGGGGCATCGTCGCCGCCGGCGCCGAGGAGCCCAATGCGCTGGTCCAGCTGGGCAGCAGCGAGGCGGCCCAGGTGCCCAACGTGCGCGCCACCCAGCAGGCGCTGTTCGATGGCCTCACGGCACAGAGCACCAACGGCTGGCCCAACGTCCAGCGCGATGTCATGAGCCTGGTGGGCAAGCTGGGCGGGCGCTTCATGCCGCCGGGCTTCTACTACAAGACCTTCATGGCCCCGGCCTCCATGTGGATGACCTACGAGAAATACATTCGCAAGGGCGCGGGCCTGGGCCGCAGTCCCATGGAGCGCGACCCCGACAGCTATGACCACCTCAACCAGCACTGCGACCTGCTGGTGGTCGGCGCCGGCCCCGCGGGCCTGGCCGCGGCGCTCACCGCGGCGCGCGGCGGGGCCCGGGTGATCCTCTGCGACGAGCAGGAGGAGATGGGCGGCTCGCTGCTCGACAGCCGTGAGCTGCTTGACCATCAGCCCGCCGCCCGCTGGGCCGAGCAGGTGGCCACCGAGCTGGCCGGGCTCGACAGCGTCACCCTGCTGCCCCGCACCACCGCCAACGGCTACCACGACCACCACTTCGTGACCCTGCACGAGCGGCGTACCGAGCACCTCGGCGAATGCGCGCCGACGGTCGATGGCTATCGTCCCTCGCGGTCGCGCATGCATCGCGTTCGCGCCGGCCAGGTGCTGCTCGCCACCGGCGCCCACGAGCGGCCGCTGGTCTATGCGGGCAACGACGTGCCGGGCAACCTGGTGGCCGGCGCCGTCTCGACCTATATCCGCCGCTACGGGGTGGTGCCGGGCGAGAAGCTGGTGCTCTCCGTCAGCAACGACCACGCCTACCGCGCCGCGCTGGACTGGGATGAGGCCGGCCGCGAGGTGGTGGCCATCGTCGACGCCCGCCGCAACCCGGATGGCGAACTGGTCGAGCAGGCTCGCGCCCGCGGCATCCGCATCATCGAAGGCTCGGCGGTGATCGAGGCCAAGGGCGACAAGCGCGTCAGCGCCGCCCGCGTCGCCACCATCGATGTCGAGGCCTTCAATGTCACCGGCCAGGCCGAGACCCTGGCCTGCGACACCATCGCCAGCTCCGGCGGCTACAGCCCGGTGATCCACCTGGCCTCCCACACCGGCGCCCGGCCGACCTGGAACGACGAGATCCTCGGCTTCGTGCCGAGCCTGGTGAAGGGCGTGCATGCCGCCGGCAGCGCCCGTGGCCTCCACGACCTCGCCGAGGGGCTGGCCGATGGCAGCGCCGCGGCCGCCCGGGCACTGGCCGCTCTCGGCCTGTCCGCCGAGGCCATCACGCTGCCCCAGGTCGATGCCCGCCGCGAAGGCACGGCCTGTGCGCTCTACCAGGTGCCCCACGAGAAGCCGACCCTGCGCGCGCCCAAGCAGTTCGTCGACCTGCAGAATGACGTCACCGCGGCGGCCATCGAACTGGCCACCCGCGAGGGCTTCGAGTCCATCGAGCACGTCAAGCGCTACACCGCCATGGGTTTCGGCACCGACCAGGGCAAGCTCGGCAACATCAACGGCATGGCCATCGCCGCCCGCTGCCTGGGCAAGTCGATCCCCGAGGTGGGCACCACGGTGTTCCGCCCCAACTACACCCCGGTCACCTTCGGCGCCATCGTCGGCCGCCACTGTCGCGAGCTGTTCGACCCTGAGCGCTATACCGCCCTGCACCAGTGGCACGTGGAGAACGGCGCCGAGTTCGAGGAGGTGGGCCAGTGGAAGCGCCCCTGGTACTTCCCGAGGACCGTCAACGGCAAGAAGGAGAGCCTGGACGAGGCCGTCGCCCGCGAGTGCCTGGCGGTGCGCGAGAAGGTCGGCATCCTCGACGCCTCGACTCTCGGCAAGATCGACATCCAGGGCCCGGATGCCCGCGAGTTCCTGGGGCGCATCTACACCAACAAGTGGGCCAAGCTGGCGCCCGGCCGCGCCCGCTACGGGCTGATGTGCAAGGACGACGGCATGCTGATGGACGACGGCACCACCAGCTGCCTGGCCGAGAATCACTTCCTGATGACCACCACCACCGGTGGCGCCGCCGGCGTGATGGAGTGGCTGGAGCTGTGGCATCAGACCGAGTGGCCGGAGCTGGACGTCACCTTCACCTCGGTGACCGACCACTGGGCAACCATGACGGTGACCGGCCCCGAGGCGCGCAAGCTGCTGGGCGAGATCACCGACATCGACCTCGACCGCGACGCCTTCAAGTTCATGGACTGGCGCGAGGGCAGGGTGGCGGACGTGCCGGCGCGGGTCTTCCGCATCTCCTTCACCGGCGAGCTCGCCTACGAGATCAACGTCCAGGCCAACTACGCCATGCACGTCTGGAAGACCCTGTTCGAGCACGGCGAGAAGTACGGCCTGACGCCCTACGGCACGGAGACGATGCATGTCCTGCGCGCCGAGAAGGGTTTCATCATCGCCGGTCAGGACACCGACGGCTCGGTGACCCCGGAGGACCTCGGCATGCAGTGGGCCGTCGGCTACGACAAGCCCGACTCCTGGGTGGGCAAGCGGGCCCTGTCGCGCTCCGACACCCGGCGGGCCGACCGCAAGCAGCTGGTGGGCCTCATGCCCAAGGATCCCAAGGTGGTGCTGGAGGAGGGGGCCCAGATCGTCTTCGATCCGGACCACGCCATCCCCATGCCCATGGTGGGCCACGTGACCTCCAGCTACTACAGCCCGACGCTGGGCAGCGGCTTCGCCCTCGCCGTGGTCAAGGGGGGCCAGTCGCGCATGGGCGAGACCGTCTACCTGCCCATGGCAGACGGCAAGACCCACGCCGCGGAAATCGTCGGCACGATCTTTGTGGATCCCAAGGGAGAGCGCCAGAATGTCTGAGCAAACCGCGAGCTGGTACAACCTCTATGATGCCCGGCCCCAGGCGGAGGTCCCGGCCGAGTCGCCGCTGGCCTGGTCCTACCACCACAGCGGTCGCCCGGCCGTCAGCGAGAAGAGCCGCGTGGTGCTGCGCGAGCGCGCCATGGCGGGCCACCTGGTCCTGCGCGGCGGCGCCATCGTCCTCGACGAGGCCGTGCGCCAGGTGCTGGGGGTCGGCCTGCCGGGCCGCCCCAACACCCTGACCCTGGACGAGAGCGGCGAGCGCTCGATCCAGTGGCTCTCCCCCGACGAGTGGCTGGTGATCGTGCCCGGCGGCGAGGAGTTCGCCCTGGAGAAGCGGTTGCGCGAGGCCCTGGGCGATGCCCGCGATACCTCTGTCAAAAACTATGCCATCGTCAACGCCAGCGGCGGCCAGACCCTGCTCGAGCTGACGGGCGACAAGGCCAGGGAGCTCTTGATGAAGTCGACGCCCTACGACGTCCACCCCGAGGCCTTCCCGGTCGGCAAGGGGGTGACCACGGTGTTCGCCAAGGCCAACCTGATCCTGCGTCGCCCCACGGAGGAGCGCTGGGAGCTGGTGCTGCGCCGCAGCTTCGCCGACTATCTCTATCGCTGGATCCTGGACGCCGGCGCCGAGTACGCCATCGGCGTCGAGGAGTGATCGCCACGGGGCCGGCAGCTGTCGGCCCCGCTTCGGGAGAAGATGAGATGCAGGACAACAACAATCGCTGGATCCTGGCGGCCCAGTGCCCGAGCCGGCTGGGCACCGTGGACGTGGTGACACGCTTCCTCAAGGAGAGCCGCTGCTACATCACCGAACAGCACTCCTTCGATGACCGGCTCAGCGGGCGCTTCTTTATCCGCACCGAGTTTCGTCCCGAGGAGGCGGATTTCGATGCGCCGGCCTTCCAGGCCGAGTTCGAAGCGCGCGCCGCCGAGTTCGAGATGACCTTCGAGCTCACTGCCCCCGGCACGCGGCTGCCGGTGGTGATCATGGTCTCCAAGGCCGATCACTGCCTCAACGACCTGCTCTATCGCTATCGCATCGGCCAGCTGCCCATCGATATCCGCGCCATCGTCTCCAACCACCCGGACCTGGAGAACCTGGCCGCGTGGCACGGGATTGCCTACCACCACTTTCCGATCACGGCCGAGACCAAGCCCGAGCAGGAGGCGCAGGTCTGGTCGGTGATCGAGGAGACCGGCGCCGAGCTGGTGATCCTGGCGCGCTACATGCAGGTGCTCTCGAGCGAGATGTGCGCGAAGCTCAGCGGGCGAGCGATCAACATCCACCACTCGCTGCTGCCGGGCTTCAAGGGGGCACGACCCTACCACCAGGCCTACGAGAAAGGCGTCAAGCTGGTCGGCGCCACGGCCCACTACATCAACGACGACCTGGACGAGGGACCGATCATCACCCAGGGCGTGGAGCCGGTGAGTCACGCCGACTACCCGGAGGACCTGGTCGCCAAGGGACGCGACGTCGAGTGCCTCACCCTTTCTCGGGCGGTGGCCCTGCACGTGGAACGCCGCGTCTTCCTGCACGCCAGGCGCACCGTGGTCTTCGACCGCTAGCTAGCGGTGATCTCTCGGTAACGAATCGCCCCGGCACTGGCCGGGGCGAACGCATGATGGAGGGTCGGAATGGGCACTCAGAGCGTCATGAAGGCCGCCTCCTGTCGGTCGGTGAACTGGTAGACCTCGTAGGGCGCCTGCTGGGAGCCGGGCATGCCGGGGGTGCCGATGGGCATGCCGGCGAGGCCGATGCCATCGACGGCCGGCCGCTCCTCGAACAGTTTCTCCACCGCCGCCAGCGGCACATGACCCTCGATCACGTACTCGCCCATCTCGATGGTGTGGCAGGAGCCGAGTCCGTAGGGCAGGCCCGCGGCCTCCTTGATCTGGCCGAGATCCCGGTCGTCGATGACGGTGACCGCGATGCCCATCTCCTCGAGATGTTCGGCATAGCCATCGCAGCAGCCGCACTGCGGGTTCTTGTAGAGCGTGGCCTCGGCCGGCAGGGCGGCCTGGGCGGTGGTGGCGCCGGTCAGCAGGGCGGCGGAGAGGAACAGGGTGGGGGCGAAGCGGTTCATGAGCGGTCCTCCTGGGAACGACGGGACGTGAACACATATTTGGCGAGGGCGGCGATGCCGAGGCCCAGCAGCAGCATGAAGGCCAGCGGCATCAGCCAGCCGATCCAGCCCATCGAGCCCATGAGGGCGAAGCAGTCGGTGCTCATCATGTCGAGACTCCTGACGAAAGTGCACAGGTAAAGCCGGTGGCAGGCGGATGGCCAGCGTCACCGAGGTGATAGGTGCACGGTCAGGGTCTGGGAGGTTCGCGCGGGGGCGGGGCGATGAATTCGACCGCGGCCGGTCCGTCGGTGTCGGCCAGGGTGTCGGGGGTGGCAGGAATGACGAGGGGCGTCGCCGACAGGGCCGCGCAGCCGGCGCATTCGGGGTCGGCGTGATCGAACATCTCGACCTCTGCCGTGCTGCAGTCAGCGGCGCAGCTCTCCATGGCCGCTTGGCCGGCCAGGCTGGTCACCGACAGCAGCACCGCGAGCAGCAACGCCAGCAGGCGTCCTCCTCGTGTGCGTTGCTGTGATCCGGCCGGTACGGTCATGCTGATGTCCTCGTCATCCTTGCGTCATTCTGTGCCAATCCTGCGGTTGACCACCTTGACCCAGCGCAATATCAGGGCGAGATGGCCGAGATGGGCCCGCCGCCAGGCGGCGGGCATCGGGTATCACTGCGGGTTGTTGCCGGAGGAAGGGCCCTGCTTCAGCTCCTCGCGCTGCTGATCGCTCAGCAGGTCCTGCATCCGATTACGCATGCGCACCTTGTCCGCCATCATCTCGCCCTGGAGGGTGGCCATCTGACCATGGAGTGCCTGGACTTCCTCCGGATCCGGACGCTCCGCCTGCATCAGCAGCATCATGTCGTCACGCAGGTTCATCATCTCGCCCATGCGTTCGAGCTGGGCGGAACGGTGCTCCCTGCGCATCTCGCGAAGGGAACTCAGCTGCTCCTCGTCGAGGATTCCGCCCATGCCGCCCATGCCGCCCATGGCACCCAGGTTCGCCATCATCGGGCAGGGCATCATGTCGCCCTGGCCGCCCATCATCATGCCGGGCCCCATGCCGCCCTGGCCACCCATCATCATGCCGGGCCCCATGCCGCCCTGGCCACCCATCATCATGCCGGGCCCCATGCCGCCCTGGCCGCCCATCATCATGCCGGGGCCCATGCCACCCTGGCCGCCCATCATCATGCCGGGGCCCATGCCGCCCTGGCCGCCCATCATCATGCTGGGGCCCATACCGCCCTGACCGCCCATCATGCCGCCTTGTTGCATGCCCTGACCCTGTTGCATACCTTGCGCAGAGGCGGCACCGCTGGTGACGACACCCATGCTGGCGGCCAGGGCGATGGCGATTACCTGCTTGTACTTGACCATGGTGCTTCCCTCATCTTGCGGTTGGCAAAGAGATCGTCTTCCGGGATCGAGGAAGGCGGGGCTAGTGTCAAATAGCAGCCTACAACCTATGGGTCGCCCCAAGGTCAAGGTGTTTCGATGGAGCAAAAACCACCTGGGCGAGTTCAGCCTCGTTTCAGGTTGTTGAGGTACAACCGAGTCTCCCCTGATACGACATGAGAGGTCCCCTTCATGCGCAAGATGCTACTGGCCCTGGTCCTGGGGCTTACGACCACTACTGCCTTCGCCGCCGGGCAGCACGATGCTTCCCACGCAGCGACAAGCGAGGCCGATATCGACCGCACCATTCGCTTCGAGGCGGGTGACATGTGGTTCGATCCCGAGGGGCTCGAGGTGGCGCCGGGCGAGACCATTCGCTTCGAGATCACCAACACCGGTAATATCGAGCACGAGTTCGTGATCGGCGATGCCAAGGCCCAGGAGGCGCATCGTGAGATGATGCAGGAGATGGACGGCAGCCACGGCGACGGCCATGAGGGACACGGCGGTCACGACATGGCGGAAGGAGAGCACGGCGGCCAGATGCCTGCCGTGACCATCGCGCCCGGTGAAACCGCCGAACTCGTGTGGATCGCTCCCGACAACGTGGAGCGTCTCGAATTCGCCTGCAACATTCCCGGGCACTACGAGGCAGGCATGTCGGGGAACATCGATATCCGGGAGTGACCCGCCTCCATGAAACTGTTGCTGCTCGAAGATGACGACCTGCTCGCGGAGAGCCTGGTCGAGTGTCTGGTAGACAACGGTTACCGTGTCGATCTGGCCACTTCGCTGAGAGTGGCCAGGTCGCTCATGGCAACCGAGCACTATGAGCTCGCGATCCTGGACCTCGGCCTTCCAGACGGCTCCGGGCTGGACCTGCTCAAGCTGTGGCGCAAGCATGGCCATGATCTTTCGGTGCTGATTCTCACCGCGCGCGATACCTGGGAAGACAAGGTGGTCGGACTCGAAGGCGGTGCGGATGACTACCTGACGAAGCCCTTCCATGAAGCCGAACTCATCGCCAGGGTGCGGGCCCTGCTGCGTCGAAAGTCCGGACGCCTGTCCCGGGAGATGACGCTCAATGGCGTCTCGCTGGATGAGGCGAACCAGCGTGTCCGCGTCGGTGGCGGCACCTGGCACCCCCTCACCGGCACCGAATTTCTCCTGCTGCGCTACTTCATGCACCACCCGGGGCGCGTTCTCTCCAAGGACCATCTGCTCAACCAACTCTACGCCCTGGATCAGGACGCCGCGGCACCCAACCTCATCGAGGTCTACATCGCGCGGCTGCGGCGCTATCTGGGCAAGTCGACCATCCAGACCCGGCGCGGCCAGGGTTATGTCTTCGTCACGCCTTGACCGGCGCAGCCTGCGTGTCCGGCTGCTGGCGCGGCTGTCAGGCATCGCCCTGGTGGTGGCCGGTATGACCTGGCTGTTGCACGGCATCCTGCTGAAGGATCTGGCGCGCGACTTCCTCGGGGCGCGACTCGAGCGGGAAGCCGGCCATGCCATCGAGCAACTGAGGCGCGACTACCTCTCCACTGCCGCCGTGCTGGATTCTGCCAGCCGAGGATTTCAGGTCTTCCACCACCTCTACGTGCTGCGCCTCGGCGATGATACCTCGGCCTCGGATACGCACTGGCAGGAGGCGCTGCAGCCCCTGCTCGATGCGTCCAGCGAAACGCTCGTCGAGGTGCGGGAAGGGCAGCAGCATCTGCTGGTCTATCGGCAGCCCTTCGCCCTCAACGGCGTGGATGGCGTATTGCTGATCGGCGAGGACTTCTCGCAGGTGGAGGCGGGGCTCCACCGGCTGCACTGGTGGGTCGGCGGGATTGCGGCGTCACTGCTGGTGATGCTCGTGGGACTCAACCTGCTGGCGGTCAATCGTGGGCTGATCCCCCTGTCACGGCTTCGCGACCAGTTGGGCGAGCTGCGCCGCGGTGAGCGTGAGCGTCTCTCCCTGGACGTGCCGTCCGAACTGGACGGCCTGGTCGTGCAGCTCAACCGCTTCATGGACGAGATCGACAGTCGCCTGCAGTGCTCTCGCGACTCGGTAGCCAATCTCTCCCACGCCCTCAAGACGCCGCTGGCGGCGGTGACCCAGGTGCTGCGCGGGACCCGCCCCATCGATGAGGCGCGCCGCCGGCGGCTGGTGGAGCGCCTGGAAGCGGTGCATGCCCAGCTGGATGCCGAGCTGCGACGCTCACGGATCGCCGGCCCTCACGCCGGGCGCATGTCCGAGTTGCGCCGTGACGGCGCTCGGCTGGTGGAGATGTTCCGTGTCCTCTACCCCGACAAGCGATTTCACCTGAACCTGCCGGATCGGCTCGACCAGCGTATCCCGGTCGAGTCGCAGGATCTCTCCGAGATACTCGGTATCGTGCTGGACAACGCCGGTAAATGGGCCTCCCACGAGGTTCACTGCCAGCTGCGCCTGGAGGGCTGTCTCACCATCCTCGTCGAGGACGATGGGCCGGGGGTGGCCGAAGCGGAGCTGCCGGGCCTCGGCCAGCGAGGCAGGCGCCTGGACGAGAGCCAGCCCGGCTACGGTCTTGGCCTCTCGATCCTGAATCAGTTGCTGACACGCTACTCGGGGCGGGTTCGGTTCGCGCAGAGCTCCCTCGGGGGATTGCGCGTGGAGATCACGGTGCCTGTCGGCGAGTGCCTGCCGTGAGCCTTCACGTTCAGCTGTGATTCAGCTTGACCCGTCAAGATGCTGCGACCAGACATTGACGGGAATCATACATGGCAAGCTCGCGCGTCATCACACACCCGCTATCACGTCGTCAGGTCCTGAAAGGCGGTGCTGCGCTTGGGCTTGGGTCGGCGGCGGCCCTGGGCCTGCGCCCCAGCTGGGCCGATCCCTGGGGGCAGACCAGTGTGTACGCCAAAGGGGTGGAAGAAGGGCCCGAGGTGTCGCTGGCCATCCGCCGGGAGTCGATCCTGATCGATGGCAAGGAGGCACGACCGTTCAGCATCAACGGCACCAGCCCCGGGCCGATGATCCGACTCAAGGAGGGGCAGGATGCCGTGCTCAAGGTCACCAACCTGCTCGACGAGCCCACCTCTATCCACTGGCATGGCCTGATCCTGCCGCCCGACCAGGATGGGGTGCCGGGGGTGAGCTTTCCCGGCATCGCGCCGGGCGAGACCTTCACCTACCGTTTCCCCGTTCGCCAGAACGGTACCTACTGGTACCACAGCCACTCCGGCCTGCAGGAGCAGCTCGGCCACGCCGGTCCGCTGGTCATCGATGCCGCCGAGCGCGAGCCCTTCCGCTACGACCGTGAGCATGTGCTGCTGCTCACCGACTGGACCTTCGAGGACCCCATGTCGGTCTTCCGCAACCTGAAGACCGCCGAGGGCTACTACAACTTCCAGGAGCGTACCATCGCCGACTTCTTCGCTGATATGCGTGAGAAGGGCTTCGCGGCGACCGCCGAGATGCGTGGCATGTGGGCGAAGATGCGCATGAGCTCGCGCGATATCGCCGACGTCACGGGCAGCACCTACACCTACCTGCTCAATGGTCACTCGCCAGAGGAGAACTGGACGGCGCTCTTCAGGGCCGGTGAGCGGGTTCGCCTGCGGGTGATCAACGGCTCGGCCATGTCCTACTTCGACGTGCGTATTCCCGGGTTGAAGATGACCGTGGTGGCAGCCGACGGCCAGCCGGTGCAGCCGGTTCCCGTCGATGAGTTCCGCATAGGGGTGGCCGAGACCTATGACGTCCTGGTCATGCCCGAGGACGATACCGCCTATACCATCTTCGCCGAATCCATGGATCGTAGCGGCTTTGCACGCGCCACCCTGGCGCCGCGTGAGGGGATGGACGCGGCGATTCCCGAGCGTCGCCGGATCGCCGACCGCGGCATGGAAGCCATGGGCGCCCATGACATGGAAGGCATGGACCACGCCGAGATGGAGGGGGGCGCTGACGGCGACATGGAGGGCATGGATCACTCCAGCATGGAGGGCATGGACCATTCCAACATGCAGGGCATGTCGGATGAGCGCAGCAGGATGAATGCCAACGGCATGCTGGCGGCGGGGGCGGCCCAGCCGGGCTCCCGCTACGACCAGGCCGGCATCGGCATCGACCCGGAGGCGCGACGCATGCTGGTCTACCGGGACCTCAAGGCCTTCACTCCCTGGCCGGACCGCCGTGAACCGGAGCGGGAACTGGAACTGCACCTCACCGGCAACATGGAACGCTACATGTGGTCCTTCGACGGCAAGAAGTTCAGCGAGGTGACCGGCCCCATCCGCTTCAACAAGGACGAGCGCCTGCGCCTGATCCTGATCAACGACACCATGATGGAGCACCCTGTTCACCTCCACGGCATGTGGATGGAGCTGGAGAACGGCCAGGGTGAGCTGATTCCCCGCAAGCACACCCTCAACGTCAAGCCCGGGGAGCGCGTCTCGGCGCTGATCACCGCCGATGCCGAGGGCAGCTGGGCCTTCCACTGCCACCTGCTGTATCACATGGATGCCGGCATGTTCCGGGTCGTCAAGGTTTCATAAGGAGAAGGCATGAATACCAGGAACGTACGGACCGGGGCCGGCACCGTATTGGCCATGCTGACGCTCTCCACTGCCTACGCGGAGGAGGGTTACGATGCGCCCGCTGACTGGCCGTCCCCCATGGCCGAGCACAACATGGCCATGGCGCTGTTCGACCGGCTCGAGTACGCCGTGCCCGACAAGGGGCATGAGGAACTGGTCTGGGACTTCCAGGCCTGGTATGGCGGCGACGTCAATCGGGTCTACCTCAAGTCCGAGGGCGAGAACGTCCAGGGCGATGGCGAGGATGCCGAGTTCGAATCGCTGGAGCTGCTCTATAGCCGGTTGATCGCCGACTTCTGGGAACTCCAGGGCGGCATTGGCTACCAAGGTGGTGTGTTCTCGGATGACCATGCCGAGCGCTCTTACGGGGTGGTCGGCCTGCAGGGGGTGGTGCCCTATGGCATCGAGACCGACCTGGCACTTCGGGTCAGCGACGAGGGCGACGTCTCGGCGAGTTTCGAGGGTGAGTATGACCTGCGTCTAACCCAACGACTCTATCTGCAGCCACGTACCGAAATTGTCGTCGCTGCCAGCGAGGTCGAGGAGTTCGGTGTCGGCGAGGGGCTCAACTCGGTGCGTGTCGGCATGCGCCTGGGCTATCAGGTAACTCGCCGTTTCGCCCCCTACGTGGGTGGCTATTGGGAGAAGCAGTACGGGGATACTGCCGATCTCTCGCGTGCCGGCGGTGATGCCACGGAAGATACCGGTGTCGTGGCCGGGGTGAGGCTGATGTTCTGATCGGTCTCGGCGCGCATGTCCTTGACCCTTGGGTGACCCAAGGGTTCTAGGCTGAAAGCAACAAGAGAGGGTATGTCCCTCCGTCAGTGAGCGCAGGGTTCGAGTTATCTCTTGGTACCGCAAGGAGGTTGATACCCATGAGCACCGTCACTTCGGCGTCTTCCGCGCAGCACGAGACGGCTCGTGTCTACCGCATGAAAACGGAAGAGCACCTCTGCCCGTTCGGCCTGAAGACCGTGGACCTGCTCAAGCGCAAGGGCTACGAGGTAGAGGATCACACCCTCACCTCGCGGGAGGCCATCGAGGATTTCCAGGAGCAGGCGGGGGTCGACACCACCCCTCAGGTCTACATCGGCGAAGAGCGCGTGGGGGGCTATGAAGAGGTTCGCGAGTACCTGGGATTGAGCGTGCCCGGCGAGAAGGAGACGACCTATCAGCCGGTCATCGCCATCTTTGCGACTTCCCTGCTGATCGGCCTGGCGGTGAGCTGGGCGGCCAGTGGCACACTCCTCTCCTTGCGCATGCCGGAATATGCGATTGCCACCGCCATGATCCTGCTGGGGCTCCAGAAACTGCAGGATGTCGAGAGCTTCAGCACCATGTTCCTCAACTATGACCTGCTCGCCCAGCGCCATGTCCGCTACGGCTACGTCTACCCCTACGCCGAGACCCTGGCCGGCGTCCTGATGCTGGCAGGCGTCCTGACGTGGCTCGCCGCCCCCCTGGCCCTGTTCATCGGCACGGTGGGCGCCATCTCGGTCTTCAAGGCCGTGTATATCGACAAGCGAGAGCTGAAGTGCGCCTGTGTCGGGGGCAACAGCAATGTTCCGCTGGGGTTCGTCTCCCTGACCGAGAACCTGATCATGATCGCCATGGGTCTCTGGATGCCCCTGAAACAGCTCATCCTGTGATGACAAGGAGACATGGATGACCGACTCCACGGATCGAACTCCTGAGTACGAGGAGGGGAGCCTCTCTCTGGTGGGGGCGATTGCCCTGGGCACAGGTGTCATGATCGGGGCAGGCATCTTCGCCCTGACGGGACAGATGGCCGAGATGACGGGGCACCTGTTCCCGCTGGCCTTCCTGTCGGCCGCCCTGATCGTCTCCTTCAGCGCCTACTCCTACGTCAAGATGTCACGTGCTTACCCCTCGGCAGGGGGCATCGGCATGTACCTGCAGAAAGCCTATGGCAAGACGCTACCTACCGCTTTCCATGCGTTGCTGATGTATTTCTCCATGGTGATCGCCCAGAGCTTCCTGGCGAGAACCTTCGGGTCCTACACCCTTGAGCTGTTCGATGTGGAGAACAGGTCACTGCTTGTTCCTTCGTTGGGCGTTGCCCTGCTGATTTCCGCATTCCTGATCAACCTCTCTGCCAACAGGTGGATCCAGGGCGTTGCGTCAGTGCTGGGCGTCATCAAGATCGGCGGCATCATCCTCTTCGGGGTGGTCGGCGTCCTGATCGCCGACTCCCTGGAGATGGAGGTCTCGAGCTCGGCGCCCGACGCCTCACTGTCGGGGTTCCTGGGCGCCACAGCGCTGGGTATCCTGGCCTTCAAGGGCTTCACGACCATTACCAACAGCGGATCGGAGATCAAGGATCCTCACCGCAATCTGGGCCGGGCGATCATGATCTCGATCGCCCTTTGCGTGGTGATCTATGCCCTGGTTGGCTTCGCCGTCGCCAGCAACCTGTCGCTGAGCGAGATCATCGAGACGAAGGATTACTCCCTGGCAGCTGCCGCCCGACCCGCACTGGGGGAGGCCGCCGTCTGGTTCACCGTCATCCTCGCCATGATGGCCACCGCGGGTGGCATCATTGCCAGTATATTTGCGGTCTCACGCATGTTGGCGATGCTGACGGAAATGAAGCTGGTGCCGCATCGCCATTTCCACATGCCTGGCAGCATCCAGAAGCATACCTTGGTTTATACGGTCGTGCTTGGCTTGATCCTGACGGCATTCTTCGATCTCAGCCGTATCGCTGCACTTGGTATCATTTTTTATCTAATCATGGATATCGCTATCCATTGGGGAGTGTTGCGTCATCTGCGTCGGGAAATTGATGCAAGCGCAACTGTGTTAGTGATTGCTATACTGCTGGATGCCGTCGTACTGGCAGGCTTCCTTTGGGTGAAGGCTACGACAGACCCCTTGGTATTGGTCGTTGCTGCGATAACAATGTCGGTTATCCTGCTTGCCGAGCGACTCTTTCTGTCTCGCAAGGGGACCTACAGTTAGTCGATTACATACATTCGTAGGTGCCATGGCAGCGGCTGGTGGAGGGGCTGTCGACGTCCTGCTTCCCGAATTCGGCGGGCAGGCGGGGCCGGTTACTCATCGGCCTGATGCGTTTACTGCGAAGCTCCTTCCTTATAGGGTCTTTTTGGCTTCTCGTTACTCATCCTGTTCACGTTGATGATGCCCGAGACGACGGTGCATCAGGAAGTGCATGCCGAGACAGAGTGCCACCGGCAGTACCAGCCAGGCGCCGCTGCTCAGTGATTGCCCGCGCCACATGACCAGCAGCACGGCGCCTCCCATCAGCACCACGCAGGCGGTCATCAGCCATTTCTGGAGTGCCCCGGAATGAGAAGGCGGCTCTTTCTGTGATTCGGCCTCTCCTGAGGGGGGCTTGGTGGACTCTGGTCGTTTCATGAGCGGTCGCCTTTGGCTTGGACCGATGGGGTGGCAGTGGAAGGCTCTCCGCGGGGCTGCTCGCGGGCGTAACGCCGCTTGAGCAGCAGCGAGTTGCCGATCACAGAGAGGGAGCTGGTGGTCATGGCGATAACGCCGATCATCGGGTGCAACAGGCCGATGGCGGCGATGGGGATGGCGGCCACGTTATAGGCGCTGGCCCAGATCAGGTTCTGGATGATCTTGCCGAAGGTGGCACGCGAGAGGTGCATGGCGTCAACCACGGCGGTGAGCTCGCCGCGTACCAGGGTCACGTCCGCCGCCTCGATGGCCACGTCGGCACCCGCGCCGATGGCAATACCCACGTTGGCCTGCTTCAGCGCTGCGGCGTCGTTGATGCCGTCCCCGACCATGGCCACGTGGTTGCCGTGCTTCTCCTGCAGCGCGCGGATGGCATCGACCTTGCCTTCCGGCAGCACGCCGGCCTGGACCTCGTCGATGCCCACCTCGTCGGCCACGGCGCGAGCGGCGCGTTCGTTATCGCCGGTGATCATCACCACGTGCAGGCCCAGCTCATGCATCCCGCGGATGGCCTCGATCGATTCCTCCTTGAGGGTGTCAGCCACGGCGACCAGGCCCAGGGCCTGTCCGTCGGCGGCGACGATCACCACGGTGCGGCCCTTGCCCTCGAGCTCGCCCATGGCCTCATCCAGGGCCTCGAGGCCGGCCACGCCCTCCTCCTCGAGCAGCCGGCGATTGCCGATCAGCACCGCTTCGTCGCCAACCTTGCCCGAGACACCGCGCGCACCGGTGGAACGGAACTCGCTGAGCTCTCCGGGTGTCACATCACGCTCCCGGGCACCGTCGACGATGGCCCGGGCGATAGGGTGCTCCGAGGCGTTCTCCACGCTCGCCGCCAGGGTGAGCAGGCGGTTTTCGTCGACGCCCTCGGCGGCGACGGCCTCGGTGAGTTTCGGCTCGCCGCGAGTAATGGTGCCGGTCTTGTCGAGCACCATCACCTTGACGTCCTTGAAGGTCTGGATCGCCTCGCCTGAACGGATCAGGATGCCACGCTCGGCACCGATGCCGGAGCCCACCATCAGCGCCGTGGGAGTGGCCAGGCCCAAGGCGCAGGGACAGGCGATGACCAGTACGGCGATGGCGGCGAGAATCGCCAGCACCGGCGTGGTGGCCTCGGGGTTCACCCAGGGCAGGAAGGTCGCGCCCCAGTCGAGGATCGGTCGCAGGGCATCCGGGAACAGTGCCCAGGCAATCAGGCTGGCCAGGGCAATGGCCAGCACCGCCGGCACGAAGCGTCCGGTCATGCGATCGGCGAATTCCTGGATCGGCACCCGCGAGCCTTGAGCCTGGTCGATCAGGCGCACCACCTGGGAGAGAAAGGTATCACCGCCGACGCGAGTCGCCTTGACCCGCAAGCGTCCCTCCTTGTTGATGGTGGCACCGATCACGCTGTCCCCGGGGCTCTTGTAGACCGGTATCGACTCGCCGGTGGCGATGGACTCGTCGAGATGGCTCTCGCCCTCGACCACTTCGCCGTCGGTGGGGATCTTGTCGCCGGGACGTATGATCATGATGTCGCCCGGGGCAAGCTCTTTCACCGGCACCTCGACCTCCTCGCCATCGCGCTCGACGCGCGCCGTCTTGGCGCCCAGGGTCATCAGGCGGCGGATGGCCTGGGAGGCGCGCCCCTTGGCCAATGCCTCCAGGTAACGCCCCAGAAGGTGGAAGGTCATGATGGTGGCGGCCATTTCGATGAACGAGGTCATGGGGTAGACGAAGCCGACCAGGCCGATCAGATAGGGCGGCAGGCTGCCCATGGAGATCAGCACATCCATGTTGAAGGTGCCGTTCTTCAGCGAGCGCCAGGTCGACTTGTGGGTGGCGATACCCCCATAGAGGAACACCACCGGAAAGGCCAGCAGGGCGATGATGGCGAGATACCCCGGGATCGGCTGCCAGAACATGTGCGGCATCATCAGCAGCATGATCAGGGTGGTGGGGACCGCGGCGATGATCAGCCGCTTGCGGGCCTGGGCGAGATAGGCCTCCTCGATCTCGGCGTCGTCGGCTTCCTCCGTGTCGTCGGCCTGGACGGCGGCCACGTCATAGCCGGCCCCCTCCACGGCGCGCTTGAGGTCGTCACCGTCGGGGCCGTCCCTGGCAACGGTGACCGAGACACGGTGGCTGGCGATATTGGTCTCGATCTCGCTCACGCCCTCGAGGCGTTCGAGCGTCGTGCGCACGATGCCGGCGCAGTGGTCGCTGCCCATGCCGGGAACCGTCAGGCGGACCTGTTGCTTGCCGGCCCCTCCACTGACGGCGGCCACGTCGTAGCCGGCCCCCTCGACGGCTTCCTTCAAGGTGTCGCCGTCGGGCCCGCCTGTTTCGATGGTCACGCTGACATGGTGGTTGGCGATATTGGTCTGGATCACAGCCACGCCATCGAAGCGTTCCAGTGTCTTGCGCACGATACCGGCACAGTGGTCGCTGCCCATGCCGGGGACCGTCAGGGTGATCGTGGTCGGGGTCGAATCGGTCATCGCATGCCTCCTGAAGCGGAGCCGAAGGGGCGGCCAAACTGTGGCCGCCCGGCCATCCTGGCGCCTCTATCGCAGCGGTTCAGTGATGGGCGTCGTGGTCGTCGGGAGCGACGCTGCTCTCAGGTGTGGCCTGCTGAAGTTGTAGACGTTGCTCGTCGGTCAGCAGGTCATGCATGGCATTTCGCATGCGCACCTTATCGGCCATCATCTCGCCGTGAAGCTCGGCCAGCCGGCCATGCAGGGACTTGACCTCTTCGGGATCCGGGCGTTGGCCATGCATTTCCGCCATCAGGTCGTCGCGCAGGTTCATCAGGCGGCCCAAGCGTTCGAACTGGGCGGGGCGGTGCTCCTGCATCAGCGCGCGCATCTCGTCGTGCTGCTCCGGGTCGAGCATCCCCTGCATCATGCCCACGCCCGCGCCGCCCATCATCGGGCAGGGCATCATTCCGCCGCCCATCATGCCGGGCCCCATGCCGCCCTGGCCGCCGCTCATCATGCCTTTCGTCATGCCGCTTCCCTGGTCGGGCTGGTTGTCCGGCATGCCCTGGGCGAGGGTGACGCCGGAAGCACTGGCACCGAGTGCCAGGACGAGTCCGAGGGCGAGAATATGCTTGCGAATTTCCATGATCGTTCTCCTGGCGAGCTATTGGACCCATTCTAGGCCTTTGCCCACAGTATTCCGGCTACGTGCGGCACACAGGTCAATGCCAAGCAACAACGACTGGGTGTGAGGCATGCCACCCAGGGCTCAGGATCTGAACCGGTGCGTCAGCAGGTAGGCGGGAATCGGAGAAGGATCTGGCAGGGCTTGCGGGACGCCGCTGCTGGCGATTACCCGAGGAGCCGGGTCCATACCGCCCAGGGACTCGTGAAGCGTAGCGAACTTGATGTCTTGCTGCTCCATGCGCGGCAGGACACCAACGAGATAACGCGTGCCATGACCGTGGTGGCAGCTGGGCGCATCCTGGGGGGCGTCGATGTGTTGCCCGGTCTCTACCTCGCCCTGGAAGGAGGTCTCTTGGTGGACGGTGGTTTGGGTCGCAACCAGAAAAAGACTCATTAGCATCAGTGCGGCCATCCCGATACGCATCCACGTCAAGGCGTGGACAAGTCTGAGGCGACGTTTCGGTGGGCTCTTGGCCATGGTGGCAGACAAGTTGTTGGAAGCGGCTCTCTTACCGTAGACCAGTGAGGCCACCTGCCCATTGATGTGCATCAATCTTGCAGTATGCAGGAAACTTGTGTGCAGGGCCCGGGTTTCCCAATCTGGCCACCATCAGATACTGACACTTATTGTTATGAGGCCCGGTTATGGGTCGGCGGTCTCATGTCCCATCCTTATTGCTAATTAACTGCTTTACGCACTGCCGGCATTTACCTTGGCCGTGACATCGCCAGTGATGGGATACGGAGACCATGATGACGAGTCTTGACTGACCCGCCTGCTTGAGCGCTTGCGCCCTACCGGTGCTGGTACTGGAGAGGGGCGGTCATGTAGTCGGACTCGATCACCTGGTTGCACCGCAGGTCTCGAACTGGGACCAGCTCGTTCCGGTCACGCCCGTGGTCGCCTGGGCCATAAGGCCCTTCTTCGACGCCGAGCCCCCGGTAGCCGGATGATTCTTGACGTTTCCCCCCGGCGCTGGGCCTCGGCAAGTAGGAGGCTGACGACGGGGGGAGTGCTCGATTTACCCTGACGGCCGTTCCTGTCATCGTGTGGGCCGGATATCCCGACACGGAGCCAGCATCACGGGCCGGGCAGCGATGCGGAGAGGCCCATGAGGGAGCACGGCAATGCACTCACGGATGGGGGCTGAAGAGGCCTTTCGCCAGCTGGCGGAGGGCCTCGGCAGGAGCGGGGCCCCCGACTTCTACGACACCCTGGTGGCGCGGCTCGCGGCCATCCTGGGGGTCGACCACGTCCTGGTGGCCCGGGTCACCGGGGATGCCATGGTTCACACCCTGGCGGTCTGGTCGCAGGGCCGGCCGCGACCGAACATCACCTATCCGCTGGCGGGTACGCCCTGCGAGACCGTGGTCGGCGAGGAGGCCTGTCTCTATGCGGATGGCGTCCAGGCCCGCTTTCCCGACGATGGCCTGCTGGGTCAGCTGGGCGCGGTCAGCTACCTCGGCCTGCCGCTCCTGGCCGCGGACGGGACACCACTGGGCCTGCTCGCGGTGCTCAAGAACACGCCCATGCAGACCGCAGGCCTGGAGCAGGAGGTGCTGCGCATCGCCGCGGTCCAGGCCGGCGCCGAGCTGGACCGCAGCCGGGCCGAGCTGGCGGTGCAGGAGAGCGAGCGTCGCCTCGAGACCCTGCTCAACCACCTGCCCGGCATGGCGTATCGCTGCCTGAACGATCGCGACTGGACCATGAGGATCGTCAGCCAGGGGGCGCACGCGCTGACGGGGTACCGGGCCGACGAGCTGCAGGACAACCGGGTCGCCAGCTATGCCGCGCTGATCCATCCCGCCGACCGTGAGCGGGTGTTCGAGGAGGTCCAGGCCGCCGTTTCACGCAGAGACCCCTTTCGCGTCATCTACCGGCTGCACCATGCCCGGGACGGTACCCGCTGGATGTGGGAGCAGGGCCAGGGGGTCTTCGATGCCGCCGGCGAGCTGCTCCATCTGGAGGGCTTCATCACCGACATCACCGAGCAGCATGAGGCACAGCGCGTCCAGGAGGCGGTGATGCAGGTGGCCTCGACCGTCACCACCCGCATCGGCGACGACTACTTCCATCAGCTGGTCAGCACCCTGGTCGAGATCCTCGAGGCGGATGCCGGCTTCATTGCCCTGCTCGAATCCTCCCGGCCGGATGCGGACCCCCTGAGCGGCCGCGCGTCAGCGACCATGAGCATGGTCAGCGTGGTCGCGGAGGGGCAGCGGCTCGACAACTACGCCTACGCGCTGGCGGGCACCCCCTGCGAGCAGGTCCTCGACGAGCGGGAGGCCATGGTCGAGGGCGACGGCACCGCGCTGCTGCCGGGTGGGGCCGGCGTGGCCAGCGCCTGGATCGGCCGTCGCCTGGACAACGCCAGGGGCGAGCCGATCGGCGTCGTCATGGTGCTCTATCGCCGCCCGCTGGAGGCCAACGCCTTCGCCACCTCGGTGCTGCGCATCCTCTCCACCGGGGCCGCGGCGGAGCTGGAGCGGCGACGCGACCACCGTCGCATGCACCAGCTGGCCTATACCGACGGCACCACCGGCCTGCCCAACCGGGTACGCTTCATGGAAGAGCTCATGCGTCTGAGGCAGGAGGCCGAGAAGGGCCAGCAGCCGCTCCTGCTGCTGCTCCTCGACATCCGCCGCTTCAAGGAGATCAATGACCTCCACGGCCACCAGATCGGTGACCAGCTGCTCTCGACCACGGCCGGGCGCCTGGCGCGTGCCATGGGGCCGAACGAGGTGCTGGCGCGGCTCTCCGGCGACGAGTTCGCGGTGCTGGTGCCGCAAGCCAAGGAAACCAGCCTAGAGCAGAGTGTGCGGCGGCTGAGGGATGCCGTGAGCAGGCCCATCGAGCTCGGTCACCGCAGCTTTGTGCTCGAGGTCAGCATCGGCTCGGCTTGCTACCCGCGGGATGCCGTCACCCCCGGGGAGCTGTTCAAGTCCGCCAGCATCGCGCTCTATCACGCCAAGCAGCAGGATGACGGGACCTGCCCCTTCGACGAATCGATGACCTTCGCCCTCCAGCGCCGCCAGCAGATGACGGAACGGCTGAGCGCGGCGATCGCCGGCCAGCGCCTCGAGCTCCACTTCCAGCCCCAGGTCGACCTCCGCACCGGCGAGCTGGTGGGCGCCGAGGCGCTGTGCCGATGGCACGACGCGGTCTGGGGCTGGGTCAGCCCGGGGGAGTTCATTCCCTTGGCGGAGGAGCGCGGACTGATCCGCCCGCTGGGCGACTGGGTGCTGCAGGCGGCCTCGCGGCAGATGGCCGCCTGGCGGCGCGAGGGCATGGCCCTGCCCGGCCGGCTCTCCCTCAACGTCTCCGCTCAGCAGTTCGCGGATCCGCAGCTGGCCGAGCATATCGCCACCCTGACCCGGGACGTACCGGCTTCGGCCATCGGCCTGGAGCTCACCGAGAGCGACTTCATGCGTGACCCCGAGCAGGCCGTCGGCATCACCCATGCGCTGCGCAAGGCCGGCTATGCCCTGGCCATCGACGACTTCGGCACCGGCTACTCGTCGCTCTCCTATCTGCGCCGCTTCTCGGCCGATGCCCTGAAGATCGACATCTCCTTCGTTCGGGACATGCTCGATAGCCGCCATGACCGGGCCATCATCCAGACCATCATCGCCATGGCCCGGACCCTGGGGATGAAGACGGTCGCCGAGGGCGTCGAGACGCCGCAACAGGCCGAGGCCCTGGCCGGCATGGGCTGCGAGCAGGCCCAGGGCTACCATTACGGCAGGCCGCTCCCGGCTGCCGACTTTGCCGCTGCCTGGGCCCGGGTCATGCGCCGCCAGGCACCGGGCTAGCGGCACTCCCGACCGTTCGTCTCGCCTCCATTCACGTCTCGACCGGTAGAACCCCATGGCCATGACAGCATCACGACAGATTCCCGCCGCGCTGCTGGAGCGGCTTGCCGACACGGCCGCCGACCCTCGCCGCCTGGAAGCCGTCGTGCGGCCCCTGCTGGACCTGCTCGAGGAAGTCACCGGACTGGAGTCCACCTACTTCACCGTGATCGATGAACGCCAGGGCCTGCAGACGGTGCTGCATGCCCGCAACACCCGTCAGCTGCAGATCCCGGAAGGCCTGACGGTGCCCTGGACGGACACCCTGTGCCGACGCGCCATCGCCGAGGGGCGGGGCTTCACCGCCGATGTGGCCGGCTGTTGGGGCGACTCGCAGGCGGCACGCGAGCTCGGCATCTGCACCTACCTGAGCGAGCCGGTGCGGCTGGTCAATGGCATGCTGTTCGGCACGCTCTGCGCCGCCAGCGAAAGGCGGGTGGAGGTATCGGACAGCACCCGGCACTACATCGCGCTCTTCTCCGACCTCATCGCCCGCTACATCGAGAGCGAGAAGCTGCTCGACATCCTCGTCAACGAGAACCAGCAGCTCAACCAGCACGCCCTCACCGACCCCCTGACGGGGATTCCCAACCGTCGTGCGCTGATCCAGTCGCTGGACAGGCTGCTCGGCGAGGCTGCGGCGCGATCGACGGTGCTGCACGTGGCCTTCATCGACCTGGACGGCTTCAAGGAGATCAACGACCGCTTCGGGCATGACGCCGGCGACCGCTTCCTGATCCAGATCGCCGCGGCCCTCGACGCGGGTCGCGGGGAGGGCGATGTCATTGCCCGCTACGGGGGCGACGAGTTCGTCTGGCTGTGCCCCGCCGCGGGCCGCGAGCCTGCCCGGCAGCGTGACGCCCTCAAGCGCCAGCTGGAGCGCCTGACCCAGGGCACCTTCCAGGCCGGCGACGATGCCATCGACTATGGCGGGGCCAGCGTCGGCGTGATCACCACCGAGCAGGACGAGCGGGACAGCCGGCAGGTCCTGCAGCGTTCCGACACCGCGATGTACGCGCGCAAGCAGGTCCGCAAGGGCGGGTGACGACGGACTGGGTCCCCGCCTTGTCCAGGAGCGACATCCTGCCACCCTGGGAACGACACCATGGTCGTCAGCGACTGGCGTCACGGCGGCCGATAGACAATGGTGTCATGCCAGATCACGACGCCTTGCGGTACCTTGCGCGACGGACTTGCCTGATCGCGACAGCCAGACACCGGCGGGCGTCCGGAGACGGTTATAACAACAACCCGTGTATGACCCCGTAGAGGAGTCTCGCCATGACGACCCCCTCCCAGGCACCACAGAAGCCGGCTGCTCCCCAGGCCATCGGCTTCCTGCTGCTGGAAAACTTCACCCTCTTTTCGCTGGCCTCGGCCATCGAGCCGTTGCGCATGGCCAACCAGCTGGCCGGCCGGGAGCTCTATCGCTGGTTCACCCTGAGCCTCGATGGCGAGCCGATCTCCGCCAGCGATGGCCTCAAGGTCACCCCGGATGCGGCGACCACGGTGCCGCTGGCGCTGGACATGGTGGTGGTCTGTGGCGGCGTGGGGCCGGCGCGCGCGGTGCAGCGCGAGCATGTCACCTGGCTGCAGGGGCAGGCACGCCTCTCCCGTCGCCTGGGGGGAATCTGCACCGGCAGCTGGGCGCTGGCCAAGGCGGGGCTGCTGGATGGCTACGAGACGAGTGTCCACTGGGAGTGCCTGGCCGCCATGCAGGAGTCCTTTCCCCGCGCCCTGCTGACGACACGGCTGTTCTCCATCGACCGCGAGAGGGCCACCGCCTCGGGGGGCACCGCCCCCCTGGACATGATGCTCACCCTGATCGGGCGGGATCATGGCCGTGAGCTCGCGGCGGGGATCTCCGAGATGTTCATCTGTGACCGCGTGCGCGGGGAGCAGGACCAGCAGCGCGTGCCGCTCAAGCATATCCTGGGTACCACCCAGCCCAAGCTGCTGGAGATCGTGGCGCTGATGGAGGCCAACCTCGAGGAGCCCATCGGGCTCGAGGAGCTGGCGGCCTATGTCGACGTGTCGCGTCGCCAGCTCGAGCGGCTCTTCCAGAAATACCTGCACTGCTCGCCGTCGCGCTACTACCTCAAGCTGCGGCTGACCCGCGCCCGGCAGCTGCTCAAGCAGACCTCCATCTCGATCATCGAGGTGGCCTCCGCCTGCGGCTTCGTCTCCACGCCGCACTTCTCGAAGTGCTACCGGGAGTTCTTCGGCCAGCCGCCCCGCGACGAGCGTCAGGGCGCGAACCCGGTCCGGCTGCCGGTGCCGCCGCCCTGCGAGCAGGCGGGCACCAACCTGGAACTGCTGACCTTCGAGGCCTGTCCGGTCGAGCCGGTCTCCTCGGCCATCCTGGCCCTCGACCAGGCGCGTGGCGAGCCGACCTACGCCAGCGTCATGCTGCGCTCCTGACCACTGCCTTACCGACCCTCCTGCCGAACCGATCGCCCTGCCGGCCCGTCACGGGCCGGCAGGGTGTCGTCGTGCGTCGCAGGCGCGACAGTTATGACGTTTTTGGAATTCTCGTCGTCGTTTCCAGGCGCCGAGCCGGAGTGGGCCGGCGCTATGCTGCCGTCGAGTCGAACACATCCCCGGAGCGGCACACATGACCCCAAGAGAACTGCACGACGACGCCATCGTCATCGATGGCCTGATCATCGCCAAGTGGAACCGCGAGCTGTTCGAGGACATGCGGCGCGGCGGGCTGACGGCGGCCAACTGCACGGTGTCCGTCTGGGAGGGATTCCAGGCCACCGTCGACAACATCGTCCGGTCCAATGCGCTCATGGCCGAATGCAGCGACCTGGTCCGCCCCGTGCGCACCACCGCCGACATCACCCGGGCCAAGGAGGAGGGCAGGACCGGCATTCTCTACGGCTTCCAGAACGCCCATGCCTTCGAGGACCAGATCGGCTATGTGGAGGTCTTCAAGCAACTGGGCGTAGGCATCGTGCAGATGTGCTACAACACCCAGAACCTGGTGGGAACCGGCTGCTACGAGCGTGATGGCGGTCTTTCCGGCTTCGGCCGCGAGATCGTCGCCGAGATGAATCGCGTCGGCATCATGTGCGACCTCTCCCACGTCGGCGAGACCACCTCCCGGGAGGTCATCGAGGCCTCCGAGAAGCCGGTCTGCTACTCCCACTGCCTGCCCTCCGGTCTCAAGGAGCACCCGCGCAACAAGTCCGACGCCGAGCTGAAGTTCATTGCCGAGCGTGGCGGCTTCGTCGGCGTGACCATGTTCACCCCCTTCCTGCGTGCCGGCATCGACGCCACCGTCGACGACTACGTCGAGGCGATCGAGTACGTGATGAACATCGTCGGCGAGGACGCCATCGGCATCGGCACCGATTTCACCCAGGGCCACGGCCAGGACTTCTTCGAGTGGCTGACCCACGACAAGGGCTACGCCCGCCGCCTGACCCGCTTCGGCGAGATCATCAACCCCGAGGGCATCCGCACCATCGGCGAGTTTCCCAACATGACCGAGGCGCTCTCGCGCCGCGGCTTCAGCGAGCCCCAGGTGCGCAAGATCATGGGCGAGAACTGGGTACGCGTACTGAAGGACGTGTGGGGCGCCTGAGTGCTGGGTAACACCTCTGCGTGATAAGGGGCCCGAAAGGCCCCTGCCCACTGACTGACTAGAACAACGATTTTCGAGGATTACGACCGTGACTCAGATGGCCCCCGAGCTGCCCATCGAGGTGGACGCCGAGACCGGTGTCTGGACCACCGACGCCCTGCCGATGCTCTACGTGCCGCGGCACTTCTTCATCAACAACCATCTGGCTGTGGAGGAGGCCCTGGGCGCCGAGAAGTACGCCGAGATCCTCTACAACGCCGGCTACAAGAGCGCCTGGCACTGGTGCGAGAAGGAGGCCGAGTGCCATGGCCTCGAGGGGGTGGATGTCTTCGAGCACTACATGACACGCCTCTCCCAGCGCGGCTGGGGGCGCTTCATCGTCGAGGCCATCGACCTCGACGCCGGCACCTGCCGGGTGCGCCTCGAGCACAGCGCCTTCGTCTACCAACTGGGCAAGGTGGGGCGCAAGGTGGAGTACATGTTCACCGGCTGGTTCGCCGGGGCCATGGACCAGATCCTCGCCGCCCGGGGCAGCGATCTGCGCACCGTCGCCGAGCAGGTCCAGAGCGCGGCCGAGGAAGGCTGCGACGTGGGCCGCTTCGTCACCCGTCCGCTCGACACCCTTCGGGGCTGAGGAGTCACCACCATGGCATTCGACGCACTCTTCCAGCCGATCCAGATCGGCAACCTGACCATCCGCAACCGGGTGGTCAGCACCGCCCACGCCGAGGTGCATGCCACCGACGGGGGCATGACCACCGAGCGCTACGTCAGGTACTACGAGGAGAAGGCCAAGGGCGGTTGCGGCCTCGCCATCTGCGGCGGCTCCTCGGTGGTCTCCATCGACAGCCCGCAGGGCTGGTGGAGCTCGGTCAATCTCGCCACCGACCGCATCATCCCGCACTTCCAGAATCTCGCCGATGCCGTCCACCGGCACGGCGGCAAGATCATGATCCAGATCACCCATATGGGGCGCCGCTCGCGCTGGGATGGCTTCGACTGGACCACGCTGCTGTCGCCCTCCGGCATCCGCGAGCCGGTGCACCGCTCCACCTGCAAGACCATCGAGGAGGAGGAGATCTGGCGCATCATCGGCGATTTCGCCCAGGCCGCGCGCCGGGCCAAGGAGGGCGGCCTCGACGGCGTCGAGCTCTCCGCCGTGCACCAGCACCTGATCGACCAGTTCTGGAGCCCGCGGGTCAACAAGCGCGAGGATGACTGGGGTGGCAGCTTCGAGAACCGCATGCGCTTCGGCATGGAGGTGCTCAAGGCGGTGCGCGCCGAGGTGGGCGACGACTTCGTGGTGGGCATGCGTATCTGCGGCGACGAGTTCCACCCCGACGGCCTCTCCCACGAGGACATGAAACAGATCGCCGCCTACTACGATGCCACCGGCCAGGTCGACTTCTTCGGCGTGGTGGGCTCCGGCTGCGACACCCACAACTCGCTCGCCAACGTCATTCCCAACATGTCCTATCCGCCGGAGCCCTTCCTGCACCTGGCGGCGGGCATCAAGGAAGTGGTCGGCGTGCCGGTGATCCACGCCCAGAACATCAAGGATCCCAACCAGGCAAGCCGCATCCTCGAGGGCGGCTATGTGGACCTGGTGGGCATGACCCGGGCGCATATCGCCGACCCGCACCTGATCGCCAAGATCAAGATGGGGCAGATCGACCAGATCAAGCAGTGCGTGGGCGCCAACTACTGCATCGACCGCCAGTACCAGGGCCTGGACGTGCTGTGCATCCAGAACGCCGCCACCTCCCGCGAGTACCTGGGCCTGCCGCATATCATCGAGAAGTCCGAGGGACCCAGGCGCAAGGTCGTGGTGGTGGGCGGTGGCCCGGGCGGCATGGAGGCGGCCCGCGTCGCCGCCGAGCGTGGCCACGACGTCACCCTGTTCGAGGCCGCGGAGGCGCTCGGCGGCCAGATCACCATCGCCGCCCAGGCCCCGCAGCGCGACCAGATCGCCGGCATTACCCGCTGGTACCAGCTGGAGCTGGCGCGGCTCAAGGTCGACCTGCGCCTGGGCACCCGGGCCGACGAGGCGACCCTGCTCGACCTGCGCCCGGATATCGTGGTGCTGGCCACCGGCGGCCAGCCCTTCCTCAGCCAAGTGCCCGAGTGGGGTTACGCGGAGGACCCCGCGGAGAGCCTGGTGGTCAGCACCTGGGACATTCTTTCGGGCAAGGTAGCGCCTGGCAGGAACGTGCTGATCTTTGATGCCATCTGTGAGTTCTCCGGCGTCTCGGCGGCGGACTTTCTCGCCGACAAGGGCGCCAAGGTGGAGATCGTCACCGACGATATCAAGCCGGGCGCGGCGGTGGGCGGCACCACCTTCCCGACCTACTACCGCAGCCTCTACGAGAAGGAGGTGGTCATGACCTCCGACCTCGCGCTGCACAAGGTCTATCGCGAGGGCGACTCCCTGGTGGCGGTGCTCGAGAACGAGTATACCGGCGCCCTGGAGGAGCGGGTGGTCGACCAGGTGGTGGTGGAGAACGGCGTGCGTCCCGACGAGGCGCTCTACTACGCCCTCAAGGCGCAGTCCCGCAACAGGGGCCAGCTGGACCTGGAGGCGCTCTACGCCATCCAGCCCCAGCCCTGCCTGAGCGAAGAAGGTGACGGCTTCCTGCTGTTCCGCCTGGGCGACTGCACGGCACCGCGCAATACCCATGCGGCGATCTACGACGCCCTGCGGATCTGCAAGGACTTCTGAGCGAAAGCTATTGCGCTCGACCAGGCGTTGTTGAAGTTCGGTTCGTCATGCTCATGGAGCAGCCAGTCCACTCCGCTGACTCGCCGAACTTCGCCTAGCCTGGCCGTCGCTCATGACGCTTTCTCTATGCAGGCCTCTTCAACCCCGGATAACAACCGACAACTTGCGAGGTGAGCGAGATGCTCGAGATCCTGCTACCGATACTGATCTTCGCTGCCCTGGGCATGGCGGTGATCGGCGCCTGGCGGCGTGTTCGCCTGTGGCGCCAGGGGCGGCCCTCCGCCGTGCCGCTGCTCAAGGGCCTGGCGGCCCTGCCGCGCCGCTACCTGGTGGACCTGCATCATGTGGTGGGGCGCGACAAGGTGATGTCCAACACCCACGTGGCCACCGCCGGTGGCTTCGTGGCCGCCGCCGTGCTGATGATCCTGGTGCATGGCCTGGGGTTCGCCAATCCAGTGCTGGGCGGGCTGCTGCTGGCGGCCAGTGCCACCATGTTCGCGGGCAGCCTGTTCGTCGCCAGGCGGCGCCGCAACCCGCCCGCCCGGCTCTCCAGGGGGCCCTGGATGCGCCTGCCGAAGAGCCTGATGGCCTTTTCGCTGGGCGTCTTCCTGATCACCCTGCCCACGGTGGGCATCCTGCCTGCCGGTTTCGGTCACTGGCTGCTGGCGCTGTTGCTGGCCGCCGTGGTGGCCTGGGGCCTGGCCGAGATGGTGGTCGGCATGACCTGGGGCGGGCCCATGAAGCACGCCTTCGCCGGCGCCCTGCACCTGGCCTTCCACCGCCGCGCCGAGCGCTTCGGCGAGGGCAACCGCTCCACCGGGCTCAAGGCGCTGGACCTGGAGGATCACGACGCCAGGCTCGGCGTCGAGGCGCCCGCCGACTTCACCTGGAACCAGCTGCTCGGTTTCGATGCCTGCGTGCAGTGCGGGCGCTGCGAGGCGGTCTGCCCGGCCTTCGCCGCCGGCCAGCCGCTCAATCCCAAGAAGCTGATCCAGGACATGGTGGTGGGTATGGCCGGCGGCAGCGATGCCGCCTATGCCGGCAGTCCCTACCCCGGGAAGCCCGTCGGTGAACATCATGGCACCCCGCACGGCCCCATCGTGGCCAGAGAAGGGACGGCGCTGGTCGATGCCGAGACCCTGTGGTCCTGCACTACCTGCCGCGCCTGCGTGGAAGAGTGCCCGATGATGATCGAGCACGTGGACGCCATCGTCGACATGCGTCGCTTCCTGACCCTGGAGCGCGGCGAGACGCCCAACAAGGCCCCCGAGGTGCTCGACAACCTGATCGCCACCGACAATCCCGGCGGCTTCGACCCCGGTGCTCGCATGCACTGGGCCGCCGATCTCGACCTGCCGCTGATGGCCGACCTGCAGCAGGTCGACGTGCTGCTGTGGCTGGGTGATGGCGCCTATGACATGCGCAACCAGCGCACGCTTCGTGCGCTGGTCAAGGTGCTGCGCGCGGCAGAGGTGGATTTCGCGGTGCTCGGCAACGAGGAGCGCGACAGCGGCGACGTGGCGCGTCGCCTGGGCGACGAGGCCACCTTCCAGAGCCTGGCCAGGCGCAATATCGCGACCCTGGCCAAGTACCGCTTCCAGCATATCGTCACCTGCGACCCGCACAGCTTCCATGTGCTGGGCAACGAGTATGGCGAGCTCGGCGGCCACTACCGCGTCTATCACCACAGCACCTACATCGCCGAGCTTCATGAGGCCGGGCGCCTGGCCTTCCGGCCCTGGAAGGGCGGCAGCGTGACCTATCACGACCCCTGTTATCTGGGCCGCTACAACGGCGAATTCGAGGCGCCACGCAACGTCCTGCGCGCCCTGGGCATCCAGGTGGCCGAGATGGAGCGCTCCGGCTTTCGCTCGCGCTGCTGCGGCGGCGGCGGCGGTGCCCCGATCACCGATATTCCCGGCAAGCGGCGCATCCCCGACATGCGCATGAACGATGTCGAAGCGACCGGCGCCGCGCTGGTGGCGGTGGGCTGCCCGCAGTGCACCGCCATGCTGGAGGGCGTCGTCGATGCCGGTGCCGAGGTGCGCGATATTGCCGAGCTGGTGGCCGATGCCCTGGTGGCGCGTCCTGCCGACGAGGCGCCGCCGCCATCCCGCCAACCCGTGCTGGAGGAGGAGGTCTGATGACCGAGATTCGTCGTCGTGACCCGCGTCGCGAGTGGGTCGCTCGCAACCGCCTGCATCCCGAGCACGCCAGTGTGCTGGCCGCCCTTGGAGAAATCGGAGGCAGCGGGGCCGCCAGCGAGTGGCTTGGCCCCCAGGGGGTGGTGCGCAGGAACCCCCACGCCATCGGCTTTATCGGCCCCAATGGCGTCAAGCGTATCGATCGCAGCGGCGCCCAGCAGGGCGGCGAGGCCCCGGGGGGCACCCGCCAGGCGGTCAAGGATGATCGCCGCCATGTCGAGATTCCCGAGCCCGCCTTCCTGGTCGCCGTGGTGCCGGACATGGCCGGCGGTCGCCTCTCCGGCCATGACAAGGACCTGCTGGGCCTGGCGCGGCGCCTGGCCGATGCCGACCCCGAGTGCCCCGGTGCCGTACTGGCCGTGGTGTTTGGCGAGCACAAGGAAGGCAGTTTCGGCGAGGCGGGCATCGATCGACTGCTGCACCTGGAGGACGCCATCTACGCCGGCTTCGCCCCCGAGGCGCGCCTGGCGGCGCTCTCCACCATCGAGCGGGAGTGGGCGCCGCGCCACTGGCTGCTGCCCGACTCACTCCTGGGGGGCGCCGACCTTGGGCGGCGCCTGGCGGCCCGGCTGGGGGAGCGGCCGGCGACCGGTGTCTGGCAGCTGGAGGTCGACGCCCGGAGTCCGCTGGGATGGCGCTGTACTGCCCGGGGCGCGGCGGAGAGCCTGGATATCCTGCGCCCCCTGCCGCGCGTCGCCCTGGCGCTGGCCGAGTGCGCCGAGCCGGTGGACGAGACCCGTCACGCCGCTGCGCCACTGGCGCTCGGCAGCGAGCTGCCCGCGCTCCTGTCGCGCGTCGAGGACCTGGGGCAGGTGGCGGTGGACCCTGCCGGCGTGGCCCTGGCCGAGGCGGAGTTCATCCTCTCGGGAGGCAATGGCATCAAGGACTGGGACCGCTTCCACCACGCCGCCAGGGTGCTGGGGGCGACGGAAGGGGCCTCCCGGGTGGCGGTGGACGACGGCCACATGGCCCGCGATCGCCAGGTCGGCGCCACCGGCACCTGGGTCACGGCCCGTGTCTATCTGGCCGTTGGCATTTCGGGGGCCATCCAGCACCTGCAGGGCATCCAGGGCTGCGACAAGGTCGTGGCCATCAACATGGATCCCGGCTGTGACATGATCAAGCGCGCCGACCTGGCGGTGATCGGCGATTCGGCCCCGGTGCTCGAGGCGCTGGTGGCCCTGGTGGAGCAGTCCAGAGAGGAGAAGCGTGATGCAGCCTGAGAAGAGCATGGCCCCGGACCTGGCGGTAACCGTGCTGGTCTCCGTCGGTCGCCACCCGCTGACCGGACGCCGCCGGCGTGCCGACCGGGACGCTCGCGGTGTGGAGCTGGCGCGCTCGACCCCGGGGGCCGAAGTCAGCCTGCTGCATGCCGGCGTCCTCGACGAGGCCAGCGAGGCGGCCCTGCGTGACTACCTGGGCATGGGCTTCGAGGCGCTGACGCTGATCGAGCAGGCGCCGGGTGCCGACGTGCTGCCGGCCCTGGCCGAGCGCCTCGAGGCGGCCGCGCCGCAGCTGGTGATCGCCGGGGAGCGGGCCGAGCAGGGCGAGGGCTCCGGCCTGCTGCCCTACCTGCTGGCCGAGCGGCTCGGCTGGCCCCTGGTCAATGGCCTGGCGGCGGTGGAAGGGGTCGAGGACGGCATCGCCACCCTGCTGCAGGCGCTGCCCCGCGGCCAGCGGCGTCGCCTGAGGGTCCGCCTGCCGGCCATCCTCACCGTGGATGCCGCGGCCCCGGCAGCGCGCCAGAGCGCCTTCGGACCGGCGCGGCGTGGGCGGCTGGAGGTCGTCGAGGCCCCGGCGGTCGAGGACCATGCGCTTGCCGAGTGGCAGATGGTCCCGGCCCGCAAGCGGCCCAAGCGGCTCAAGATCGTCAAGGCCGCCTCGGCGCGGGACCGCTTCAAGGCCGCGGCGGCCAAGGCCGAAGGCGGGGGCGGGCAGGTGCTTGCCGACGCCACGCCGGAGCAGGGCGCCGAGGCGATCCTCAAGCTGCTGCGCGAAGAGGGCGTCCTGCCCCGCTGATCACGCGGCCAGCCAGACGACGACAGCCCCGGCCAGGTGCCGGGGCTGTCGCGCATGCGGGGCGGGCGTGACCGTCAGGGCGCGATGCGCTGGCTGGCGTCGGTGAAGCCCATCAGGGAGATGTCCAGGTCCATGCGGTTGCCGCGCGGCCCGATCAGGCTGAGGGTCGCGCTGCTGCCGCCGCGCAGCGCCTGGACCATCGAGGGCTCGAGGGGCAGGTCGGCGCGGCAGCTCTGCTCCAGGCAGACCTGGTAGGGGAACTGGGCCGGCTCGCCGCCGCCCACGCTCAGCTGCAGGCCAGGGGCGAGGCGCACGCCCAGCGGCAGCAGGAAGGTCATCGCCGGGCGTCCCTCGAGCTCCGGGGGGTAGCCAACGATTACCCGCATCAGGGGGTCATTGCTGTCCGGATTGGTGACCAGCTGGCTCATGGTGCAGGCCCCCTGGCGGCGCTCGGGCGGGCAGATCACTTCCCAGTCCCGGAACTGCTCGGCCTCGACATTGGCACCGGGGCTCCCAGGAGATGCCTGCTGGGCAACGGCCTGGGAGGCCAGGGCCAGCAGTGACAGCAGGGCGGTCAGGCAGAGGCGTCTTGCGAGACGGTTCGACATGGGGGGTGTTCCTCCTTGGCGTGGGTGGCCATGATCTCTGGGTCGGTGGGTGTCACTGCGGTATCCGCCCGATGTCCCGGTGGATACCGAGAGGATAACCATGCCTGCTTGACCCTGCGAGGTCGAGCCCCGGGCCGCTTCTGCCATGAGGTGCGGCGGTCAACGACAAGAACCCCGGCGGGTGCCGGGGTCGTCGCTTCAAGGGAAGGGCAGGGTCAGGCAGTCGGGACGAGCCCGGGGCGGCGTTGCTCCTCGTGCAGCCCCTTGACCAGGCTGAACGCCATCATCAGCAGGATCAGGGTGAAGGGCAGCCCGGTGGCCACGGCGCCGGCCTGCAGGGCGCCCAGTGCGGCATCGCCGCCGCCGTAGAGCAGGATGCCGGCAATCACCCCTTCCAGGGTGGCCCAGAACACCCGCTGGCCGCGCGGGGCATCGGTCTTGCCGCCGGCGGTGATGCTGTCGATCACCAGCGAGCCGGAATCCGACGAGGTGACGAAGAAGATCAGCACCAGCAGGATCGCCAGGCTGGAGGTCAGGGTGGTCAGCGGCAGCTGCTCGAGCATGTGGAACATCGCCAGGGAGACGTCGCTGATGCCATTGGC
>NZ_JAWSUJ010000025.1:0-45022 GCF_033549285.1 Halomonas sp. | reverse complement strand
AATGGAAACAAGCACTTCTACCACTCTCCACCGCCTGCAACGTATGCCCGTCGCCGGCAGCGGATGCGTACTTTACGATCTGAAGCCGGAACACGCAACCCCTGTGCGTCAGAAAAATATAGACCAGCATTCCTCGGCGCGCCATACCGCTCGACGGCTTGTTTCCCACGGCCCCTGGGCACGTGCCCAGGGACAATGAAACCCTGGCAGCGCGGCTACCGGATATCGCGACGGGACACGCGGAAACTCAGATCACGAAGAGGTCGACGAATCGGTTCACCGGGGTTCGTTCCAGGCGCGCCTGCTCTTCGCACAGCGCCATGATCTTCTCGCAGCGCCCTGCGGGGAAGCGGGTCGCCAGGTTGCGCCGGAACTTGTCGACCAGCAGCGGTATCCCCTCCGCCCGACGGCGACGATGGCCCACCGGGTATTCGACCTCGACCTTCTCCGTGGCACTGCCGTCCTTGAAGAAGACCTGGATGGCATTGGCGATGGAGCGCTTCTCGGGGTCGTAGTAGTCCCGCGAGTAGGCCTCGTCCTCGACCACCTCCATCTTGCTGCGCAACTCATCGATGCGCGGGTTTGCCTCGTGGAACTCGTCCTCGTAGTGCTCGGCGGTCAGGCTACCGAAGATCAGCGGCACGGCGGTCATGTACTGCAGGCAATGATCGCGATCCGCCGGATTGGCCAGGTTGCCCTCCTTGGAGATGATGCGTATCGCCGAGTCGTGGGTGGTCAACTCGATGCGGTCGATCTCGTCCAGACGATCCTTGACTTGGGGGTGCAGGGTGACGGCGGCCTCGCAGGCTGTCTGGGCATGGAACTCGGCCGGGAAGGAGATCTTGAAGAGGATGTTCTCCATCACATAGCTGCCAAACTCGCGCTGGAAGGAGAACGTGCGCTGCGCTTCCGGCTTCAGGGCCAGATCCCGGTTGGTATGGCTGAAGAGGATATCGTAGAACCCCCACTGCGGGGCGGAGAGCACCCCGGGGATGCCCATCTCGCCGCGCATGGCGATATCGGCCAGGCGCACCGCCCTCGAGGTAGCGTCACCCGCCGCCCAGCTCTTGCGAGAGCCGGCATTGGGGGCATGACGGTAGGTCCGCAGGCTCTGGCCATCGACCCAGGCATGGGAAAGCGCCGAGAGCAGCTGCTCGCGATCGGCGCCCATCAACTTGGCCACCACCGCGGTCGAGGCCACCTTGACCAGCACCACGTGATCCAGACCCACGCGGTTGAAGGAGTTGTCCAGCGCCAGCACGCCCTGGATCTCGTGGGCCATGACCATGGCTTCCAGCACCGCGCGCATGGTCAGTGGCGACTCCCCCTGGGCCAGGCGCTTCTGGGAGAGGTGGTCGGCGATCGCCAGGATTCCCCCCAGGTTGTCGGAGGGGTGACCCCACTCGGCGGCGAGCCAGGTATCGTTGTAGTCGAGCCAGCGGATGATGGCCCCGATGTCCCAGGCCGCCTTGACGGGATCCAGCCGGAACGAGGTCCCCGGCACCCGGGCGCCATGGGGTACCACGGTGCCCTCGACCAGCGGCCCGAGGTGTTTGGTGCACTCCGGGAAACGCAGCGCCAGCAGGCCGCAGCCCAGGGTGTCCATCAGGCAGTGGCGGGCGGTGTCCAGCGCCTCGCCGCTCTCGATCTCGAAGCCGAGGACATAGTCGGCGATCTTCTGCAGCTCGACGTCATAGTCTGGCCGCACGTTGGCTTCCACGGTACTCATGAACTTCTCCTGTCACCTTGTCGAGCAAACGCCCTTGATGCGTGACCCTCACTATAGAAGACGCCCCGGGTCCTGGGACCCGGGGCGTCTTTATCTTTCAGCAGGCCCCTGAGCAGGCAGGCCCTAGAAACTGTCGCCGGGGACTCGGACCCAACCCTCCATCAGCACCCGGGCGCTGCGGCTCATCACCGCCTCGTCGATCACCCAGCGGCCATCCACCAGGCTCGCCTCGGCGCCGACCCGCAGGGTGCCGGAGGGGTGGCCGAAGGTCACCGCATTACGCTTGTCGCCACCGGCGGCCAGGTTGACCAGGGTGCCCTCGATGGCCGCCGCCGAGGCGATGGCCACCGCCGCGGTGCCCATCATGGCGTGGTGCAGCTTGCCCATGGAGAGCGCCCTCACCAGCAGGTCGACCTCCCCGGCCTTGACCTGCTTGCCGCTGGAGGCGAGGTAGTCGGCCGGCGGCGCCACGAAGGCCACCTTGGGGGTATGCTGGCGGGCCGCGGCCTCGCTGACGTCGGCGATCAGCCCCATCTTCACCGCCCCGTGGGCGCGGATGGTCTCGAACATCTCCAGCGCCTTGGCATCGCCGTTGATCGCCTCCTGCAGCTCGGTGCCGGTATAGCCGAGTTCGGTGGCATTCAGGAAGACGGTGGGAATGCCGGCGTTGATCAGGGTCGCCTTGAGGGTGCCCACGCCCGGCACTTCCAGGTCATCCAACAGCTTGCCGGTGGGGAAGATGGCGCCCTCGCCGTCCGCCGGGTCCTTGAAGGCCACCGGCACCTCGGCGGCCGGGAAGGTCACCCCGTCCAGCTCGAAGTCGCCGGTCTCCTGCACCTCGCCGTCGCTGATCGGCACCCGGGAGACGATGGTCTTGCCGATGTTGGCCTGCCAGATGCGCACCTCGGCCTCGCCGTTCTGCGGGATACGCGACGAGTCCACCAGGCCGTTGCTGATCGCGAAGGGCCCCACCGCCGCGGAGAGGTTGCCGCAGTTGCCGCTCCAGTCGACGAAGGCCTTGTCGATGGAGACCTGGCCGAAGAGGTAATCCACGTCGTGGTCGGGACTCTCGCTCCGGCTCAGGATCACCGTCTTGCTGGTGCTGGAGGTGGCGCCCCCCATGCCGTCGATCTGTTTCTGGTAGGGGTCGGGACTGCCGATCACCCGCATCAGCAGGCGATCCCGGGCCTCGCCCGGCTCCTGCGCAGCCTCGGGCAGGTCGCTCAGCTTGAAGAACACACCCTTGCTGGTCCCGCCACGCATATAGGTGGCGGGAATCCTGATCTGGGGTTTCTGGCTCATGCGCTCGCCACCTCCTCACTCCCCACACCTTCCAGGAAGTCCTTGGCGAAGCGCTGCAGCACGCCGCCGGCGGAGTAGACCGTCACTTCCTCGGCAGTATCCAGGCGGCAGGTCACCGGCACGCGGTCGACCTCGCCGGTCTTGCGGTGGATCACGAGCTCCAGGGTCGCGCCCGGCGCCGGCTTGCCCTCGACGTCGTAGGTCTCGGTGCCGTCGAGCTGCAGGGTGTGGCGGGTGGTGCCTTCCTTGAACTGCAGCGGCATCACGCCCATGCCGATCAGGTTGGTGCGGTGGATACGCTCGAAGCCCTCGGCGACGATCGCCTCGACCCCGGCCAGCGCCACGCCCTTGGCCGCCCAGTCACGGGAGGAGCCCTGGCCGTAGTCGGCGCCGGCGATAACGATCAGCGGCTGCTTGCGTTCCATGTAGGTCTCGATGGCCTCCCACATGCGGGTCACCTGGCCCTCCGGCTCGATACGCGCCAGCGAGCCCTGCCGAACGTCACCGTTCTCGTCCCGCACCATCTCGTTGAAGAGCTTGGGGTTGGCGAGTGTTGCCCGCAGGGCGGTGAGGTGGTCGCCGCGATGGGTGGCGTAGGAATTGAAGTCCTCCTCCGGCAGGCCCATCTTGTGCAGGTACTCCCCCGCCGCGCTGTCCATCATGATGGCGTTCGACGGCGACAGGTGGTCGGTGGTGATGTTGTCCGGCAGGATCGCCAGCGGCCGCATGCCCTTGAGCGCACGTACGGCCGCCATGTTGCCCTCCCAGTAGGGTGGGCGGCGGATGTAGGTGCTCTGCGGGCGCCAGTCGTAGAGCGGGCTCTCGGCCTTCTCCGCGGCATCCAGGTCGAACATCGGGATATAGACCTGCTTGAACTGCTCGGGCTTTACGAACTCGCCGACGATGGCATCGATCTCCTCGTCGGAGGGCCACAGGTCCTTGAGGGTCACCGGGTTGCCGTCGTGATCGGTACCCAGCACGTCCTTCTCGATGTCGAAGCGCACGGTACCCGCGATGGCGTAGGCCACCACCAGCGCAGGCGAGGCCAGGAAGGCCTGCTTGGCATAGGGGTGGATGCGGCCGTCGAAGTTGCGGTTGCCGGAGAGCACGGCGGTGGCATAGAGGTCGCGGTCGATGATCTCCTGCTGGATCTTCGGATCCAGGGCGCCGGACATGCCGTTGCAGGTGGTGCAGGCGTAGGCGACGATGCCGAAGCCGAGCTTCTCCAGTTCCGACAAGAGGCCGGCCTCCTCCAGGTAGAGCCGCGCGACCTTCGATCCCGGCGCGAACGACGACTTCACCCAGGGCTTGCGCGTCAGGCCCAGTTCATTGGCCTTCTTGGCCAGCAGGGCGGCGCCCACCACGTTGCGCGGGTTGGAGGTGTTGGTGCAGCTGGTGATGGCGGCGATGATCACCGCGCCATCGGGCATATGACCCGCCTTCTCCTCCGCCTGGGCCTTGTCGTAGTCCACGGCGATGCCGCGCTCGTGCAGCGCGCTGGTGGGCAAGCGACGATGCGGGTTGGAGGGGCCCGCCAGGTTGCGCTCCACGCTGGAAAGGTCGAAGGTCAGCACCCGCTCGTACTGGGCCTGCGTCAGGCTGTCGGCCCACAGGCCGGTCTGCCTGGCGTAGGTCTCGACCAGTTCCACCTGCTCCGGCTCGCGACCGGTGAGGGTGAGATAGTCGATGGTCTGCTCGTCGATATAGAACATCGCCGCCGAGGCGCCATACTCCGGGGTCATGTTGGAGATGGTGGCGCGGTCGCCGATGGTCAGGCTCTTGGCCCCCTCGCCGAAGAACTCCAGGTAGGCGCCGACCACGCGCTCGCGGCGCAAAAACTCGGTGATCGCCAGCACGATATCGGTGGCGGTGATCCCGGGCTTGGGCTTGTCGGTCAGCTCCACGCCGACGATATCGGGCAGGCGCATCATGGAGGGGCGGCCCAGCATCACCGTCTCGGCCTCGAGGCCGCCGACGCCGATGGCGATCACGCCCAGGCAGTCGATGTGCGGGGTATGGCTGTCGGTGCCCACGCAGGTGTCGGGGAAGGCGACACCGTCGCGCGCCTGCACCACCGGCGACATCTTCTCCAGGTTGATCTGGTGCATGATGCCGTTGCCGGCGGGGATCACGTCGACGTTCTCGAAGGCGGTCTTGGTCCACTCGATGAAGTGGAAGCGATCCTCGTTGCGACGATCCTCGATGGCGCGGTTCTTGTCGAAGGCGTCCGCCTCGAAGCCGGCATGCTCCACGGCCAGGGAGTGGTCGACGATCAGCTGGGTCGGCACCACCGGGTTGACCTTGGCGGGGTCGCCACCCTGCTCGGCGATGGCGTCGCGCAGGCCGGCCAGGTCGACGAGTGCCGTCTGGCCGAGGATGTCGTGGCACACCACGCGGGCCGGGTACCAGGGGAAGTCCAGGTCGCGGCGGCGCTCGACCAGCTGCTTGAGGGAGTCGGTGAGCATCTCCGGCTCGCAGCGGCGCACCAGCTGCTCGGCCAGCACCCGCGAGGTGTAGGGAAGGGTGTCATAGGCACCGGGCTGGATCGCCTCGACGGCCGCACGCACGTCGAAGTAGTCCAGCTCGGTGCCGGGAAGCGGTTTACGGTAGTCGGTATTCATGGCGTGAGGGATCTCTTGCAGGCGTCGGGGCGAAGGGGAAGAAGGCCGGACGACCTGGAGGGGTCGCCCGGCGGCGGAGATCGATCAGTCGCGCTGCTCGATCGGCACCCACTCGCTCTTCTCCGGACCGACGTAGTCGGCGCTGGGGCGAATGATGCGGTTGTTGGCGCGCTGCTCGAAGACATGGGCGCACCAGCCGGTGACCCGCGAGCAGACGAAGATCGGGGTGAACAGCTTGGTGGGAATGTCCATGAAGTGGTAGGCGCTGGCGTGGAAGAAGTCGGCGTTGCAGAACAGCTTCTTCTCGCGCCACATCACTTCCTCGACGCGCTCGGAAACCGGGTAGAGCACGCTGTCGCCCACGTCCTCGGACAACTTCCTGGACCAGTGCTTGATGATGGCGTTGCGCGGGTCGGACTCGCGATAGATCGCATGACCGAAGCCCATGATCTTGTCCTTGCGCTCGAGCATGCCCATGATCTCGCGCTCGGCCTCCTCCGGCGACTGCCAGTCCTCGATCATCGCCATGGCCGCCTCGTTGGCACCACCATGCAGCGGGCCGCGCAGCGAGCCGATGGCGCCGGTCACGCAGGAGTGCATGTCGGAGAGGGTCGAGGCACAGACCCGGGCGGTGAAGGTCGAGGCGTTGAACTCGTGCTCGGCATAGAGGATCAGCGAGACGTTCATCACCCGGGCATGGAGCTCGGAGGCCGGCTCGTCGCGCAGCAGGTGCAGGAAGTGCCCGCCCACCGACTCGTCATCGGTCTCGGTCTCGATGCGCACGCCATCGTGGCTGAAGCGATACCAGTAGCAGATGATCGACGGCAGCACGGCCAGCAGGCGGTCGGAGACGTACTGCTGCTCGTCGAAGCTCTCCTCGGTTTCCAGGTTGCCCAGCATGGAGGCGCCGGTGCGCATCACGTCCATGGGATGGGCGTCCTTGGGGATCTGCTCGAGGACGGTCTTGAGCGCGTCAGGCAGCCCGCGCAGGCCCTTGAGCTTGGTGATGTAGGCATCGAGCTCGGCCTGGTTGGGCAGCTTGCCCTTGAGCAGCAGGTAGGCCACCTCCTCGAACTTGGCTTTCTCGGCCAGCTCCTTGACGTCGAAGCCGCGATAGGTGAGGCCCGAGCCGGTCTTGCCGACGGTGCACAGGGCCGTGGTCCCGGCGCTCTGACCGCGCAGGCCGCTGCTGCTGACGGGTTTGTCTGCCATGTGGTGTCTCCTTGTGAGTCGATTCTTGTCGGAATTGACGGTCCGGCGGCGTTACGCCTCGCCGCCCTTCTCCGCGAACAGCGCATCGAGCTTGCGCTCGAAGTCGTGGTAGTTGAGGAAGTCGTAGAGTTCGTCGCGGGTCTGCATGAGGTCGACCACGTCCTTCTGGTGGCCCTTGTCGTGGATGCTCTGGTAGACCTTGAGCGCCGCCGCATTCATGGCGCGGAAGGCGGAGAGCGGGTAGAGCACCATGCGGCAGCCCACCTCGCCCAGTTCCTGCTGGGTGAACAGCGGGGTGGCGCCGAACTCGGTGATGTTGGCCAGGATCGGCGCATCGACGCGCTCGCAGAAGGCGCGATAGTCGTCGAGGGTGTGCACCGCCTCGGCGAAGATGGCATCGGCGCCGGCCTCGATGCAGGCGTTGGCCCGCTCGATGGCGGCATCCAGGCCGTCCTTCTGGAAGGCATCGGTGCGCGCGATCAGGTAGAAGTCCGGATCGAGGCGCGCATCCGCGGCGGCCTTGACGCGGTCGACCATCTCCTCCTGGGAGACGATCGCCTTGTTGGGACGATGGCCACAGCGCTTCTGGGCCACCTGGTCCTCGAGGTGCACGGCGGCCACGCCGGCGCGCTGCATCTCCTTGACGGTGCGGGCGATGTTGAAGGCGCCACCCCAGCCGGTGTCGATGTCCACCAGCAGCGGCACTTCGGTGGCGCCGCAGATGCGGTGGGCATCCTCGACCACGTCGTTCATGGTGGTCATGCCGAGGTCCGGCAGGCCGAAGGAGGCGTTGGCCACGCCGCCACCGGAGAGGTAGATGGCCTGGTGGCCCACCCGCTCGGCCATCATGGCGGTGTAGGCATTGATGGTGCCGACGATGGGCAGCGGGCGATGGGCCTCGAGGGCGGCGCGGAAACGTGCACCGGGGGTCTGCTGGGTCATGCTGGATCTCCTCATGTTGTCCGGGTCGGCCTCAGGTGGTCGCCTCGGCTTCCTGCTTGAGAGTGGCGGCGTAGCGGTCGGCTACATTCGCTCGGGATGCGCTGACGTGGCGGCGCATCAGCAGCTCGGCCAGCTCCGCGTCGCCGGCCTCGATGGCGTCGACGATGCGGTGGTGTTCGACGAAGGCGCGCTGGGGGCGGGTACCGCTGGCGCTGAACTGGGTGCGGTAGAGCCTCACCAGGTAGTAGAGGTCATCGCAGAGCATGCCCATCAGCATCCTGTTGTGGCTGCCCTGGACGATACGGAAGTGGAAGTCCAGGTCACCCTCGCGCTGGAAGTAGGCCTCGCCCTTCTTGAGGTCGGCCTGGCGCTCGTGCATGGCCAGCACCTCACGCAGCCCGGCGATTTCGCCGGCGGTCATGTGCTCGGCGGCGAGCCGTGCCGCCATGCTCTCCAGCGCCTCGCGCACGTCGAAGAGCTCGAGCAGCTCCTTCATGGAGAGCTTGACCACCCGGGCCCCGACATGGGGCACCCGCTCGATCAGGCGGTGCGCTTCCAGGCGGCGCATGGCCTCCCTGAGCGGCCCGCGAGAGATCCCGTAGTCCCGGGACAGTCCCGGCTCGGTGATCTTGCTGCCCGGCGCCAGCTCTCCCCTGACGATGGCATCCTGCAGCTGCTGGAAGACCCGTTCCGCCAGGGTGCGGACTTCGGGGTTGGTGACCTGTTCCGGTGCGGCTGAGTTCATGGAAATTGTCGACAATCGAGTGATGGAAGAACTTTAGACACTGCCTCCCCCGGGGTCAACAGGACGACTGGACGGAATTGCTTAACCTTTGGTTGTAGATAACCCGCGACCCGCCACCGGCAGTGTCGACAATGGCCGCACCCGGGAACGGGGCGCCTGCGTTGACCGGGACGCTGGCGGGAGGGACAAGCCGGCTCTCGAGGCCTAGAATGGGGCGCCTGTTCCGGGAAGACGCCGCGATGACGCCACCGATCGAGATCACCCCCCTGCCCTACCGCGAGGATCCGCTGGGCTACTTCGCGGCCCTGCGCCACAGGCCCGGTGCCGTGCTGCTCGACAGCGGTCGCCCGACGGCGCCGGGTGGCCGCTACGACATCCTCAGCTGCGACCCCCTCGCGCTGCTCGAGGTCGATGCCGCCGGGAACGTGCGGGGTGAACCCGCCCTGGCGGGTCTCCCCCCCTTCGCCGCCCAGCAGGCACTTCTCGACCGGCTGCCTGGCGAGGTGCCGGACAGCGAACTGCCGTTTCTCGGCGGGCTGATCGGCTACTGGAGCTACGACCTCGGGCAGCGCCTCGAGCCGGTGGCCGGAAAGGCCCGGCAGGCGGTCACGCTGCCGGCGAGCCGGGTCGGCCTCTATGACTGGGCGCTGATCCAGGACCACGACGGCCGGCAGAGCTGGCTGGTGGGCAGTGCCTTGCGGCGCCACCAGGTGCTCGGGTGGCTGGAGGCGCTGGCGCCTCCGGCGGCGGGCTTCCGCCTTACCGCCCCCTTCGCCGCCGAGCTCAGCCGCGACGACTACCTGGCACGCTTTGCCGTCGTGCAGGAGTACATCCGCGCCGGCGACTGCTACCAGATCAACCTGGCCCAGCGCTTCAGCGCTCCCTTCGAGGGTGACCTCTGGGCGGCCTACCGCAGCCTGCGCGACGCCACGCCCACCCCCTTCGCCGGCTACCTGGCCTGGGACGACAAGGCGATCCTCTCGCTCTCCCCGGAACGCTTCCTGCGCTGCCAAGAAGGCCGGGTCGAGACCCGCCCCATCAAGGGCACGCGGCCACGCGGCGCGACCCCCGATGAGGACCGGCGGCTGGCCGGGGAGCTGGCCGAGAGCCTCAAGGACCGGGCCGAGAACGTGATGATCACCGACCTGCTCCGCAATGACCTGGGGCGGGTGTGCCGACCCGGCAGCGTTCGGGTACCCCAGCTCTGCGGCCTGGAGAGCTACGCCAACGTGCACCACCTGGTGAGCGTGATCGTCGGCGAACTGGAAACAGGCCAGCGACCCATGGACCTGCTGTCCGCCGCCTTCCCCGGCGGCTCCATCACCGGCGCCCCCAAGGTGCGGGCCATGCAGATCATCGACGAGCTGGAGCCCAGCCGTCGCAGCGCCTACTGCGGCAGCCTCGGCTACGTGGACGTTCGCGGCCAGATGGATACCTCCATCGCCATTCGCAGCGTGGTGGCCGACGGCGGCGAACTGCACCTGTGGGGCGGAGGCGGCCTGGTCGCCGACTCCCTTGGCGAGGACGAGTACACCGAGACCCTGGACAAGATCCGCCACCTGATGAAGGCCCTGTTGGCAGCCAGCCCTGATTCATTATGGAATAAGAAGACGACACACTTACTTCGATAAGGAATAGATATCCAATGAATCGGTATTGGGGAAGGCCTCGCGGGCTCTGCTAGGGTAGCCCGAGACCCAAGACCACCTGCCCGGGAGCCCCTCATGGAGCCGCAACTCGACGTCATCAACCGGGAACTCGGCAACGACCCCGAGGCCCTGATCCGCTGGGCGCTGGATCAGGGGCAGAAGCCGATCTGCACGACCAACTTCCGCCCCTTCGAGGCCGTGATCCTGCACATGGTGACGCGCCAGCAGCCGGATATCCCGATCGTGTGGATGGACAGTGGCTACAACACCGAGGCCACCTACCGCTTCGCCGATGAGCTGATCCGGCGCCTGGACCTCAACCTGGTGAGCTACCTGCCGCGGCGCAGCCGGGCGCATCGCGAGGCGCTGGAGGGCCCCGCACCCGGGATCGAGGATCCGCGTCACGCCGCCTTCACCCAGGAAGTGAAGCTCGAACCCTTCGAGCGCGCCCTGCGCGAGATGGCACCGGATGTCTGGTTCACCGCGCTGCGCGCCGAGGACACCCCCGAGCGAGCCCGCATGGCACCGGTGAGCCGCAACGCCGATGGCCTCTTGAAGGTCTCCCCCCTGCTGCACTGGACGGCCCGAGACCTCTACCAATACCTGCAGGAGCACGACCTGCCCAACAACTTCGACTACTTCGACCCCACCAAGGTCGAGGAGAAGCGCGAGTGCGGCCTGCACCTGCAGCATTGATGCTCAGCGGATGACGTCGCGGACGAGACCGCCCGCGACAGGCAGGGACGGGAAAGCGTTCTCGAGGAGAGCCGCCCTCAGCGCGAGGGCAGCGCAATCTCCTTGAAGAGCGCCTCCTCGTGACGGGGGCCGGCGGCAAGGGCCGCATCGACCAGGTCACGCGTCAGGTGGCCGGCAAAGCCTTCCAGGAAGTCATACATGTAGCCACGCATGAAGGTGCCGCGGCGGATCCCGATCTTGGTGGTGGAACTCGCGAAGAGGTGGCCGGCCTCCACCGCCACCAGGTCGGTATCGTGCTCGGCATCCACGGCCATATGGGCGACGATGCCCACCCCCATCCCCAGCCGCACGTAGGTCTTGATGACATCGGCATCGGCCGCGGTGAGCACCACGTTGGGCGTCAGCCCCTTGGCGCGGAAGGCATCGTCGAGCTGGGAGCGCCCGGTGAAGCCGAACACATAGGTGACCAGCGGGTAGTCCGCCAGGGCCTCCAGCGACAGGCTCTCCATCTCGGCCAGCGGGTGTCCCTGGGGCACCAGCACGCAGCGGTTCCAGCGATAGCAGGGCAGCAGCACCAGGTCATTGAAGAGCTCGAGGGACTCGGTGGCGATGGCGAAGTCCGCCTGGCCATCGCTGACCATCTGGGCGATCTGCTTGGGCGTGCCCTGCTGCATGTGCAGGGCCACGTCGGGATACTTCTGGGTGAAGTCGCGTATCACCGGCGGTAGCGCATAGCGCGCCTGGGTATGGGTAGTGGCGATCGCCAGGCTGCCGCGACGCTCGTCGCTGTGCTCCTGGGCGACCTCCTTGATGTTCTCGGCAAGCCTCAGCACCTGGCCGGCCAGTTCGATGATCGCCTGCCCCGCGGGTGTCACGCGGGTCAGGTGCTTGCCGCTGCGGGCGAAGATCTCGACACCGAGCTCGTCCTCGAGCAGGCGGATCTGCTTGGAGATGCCGGGCTGGGAGGTGAAGAGACTCTGGGCAGTGGCCGAGACGTTGAGGTTGTGGCGCGACACCTCCCAGATGTAGCGCAGCTGCTGTAGCTTCATGGCCGCCCTCCCTCGCGTGTCACCGGGCCTTCAAAATACCCGCAAGACATAACAAAATTATCCATGATCACTTTATAGCATAACCTGACCGGGCAGGTGCAACCGCTTTCCTGCCCCCTGACACAGGGCGGGGATTTGCCAGCACTTCGGTCGACCGCTAACATCGTCCGACCGGGCATGCCCTGCATGTCACCCCATCCGCTCGATGCAGCGCAACGAAACTGGAGAATCACATGGCCAACAACGTCGATGTCACCAATGCCAACTTCGAGCAGGAAGTCCTCAAGGCCGACACGCCGGTCCTGCTGAAGTTCTGGGCCCCCTGGTGTGGTCCCTGCAAGGTGATGGCACCGGTGGTCGACGAGGTCGCCGAGGAGCGCAACGGCAACCTCAAGGTCGTCAGCATCAACGTGGACGATGCCCCCGAAATCGCCGCCGAGCAGGGCGTGCGCGGCGTGCCGACCGTGATGCTGTTCAAGTCCGGCACCAAGATCGCCTCCCTGGTCGGCGCCCAGTCGAAGTCACAGCTGAGCCAGTTCATCGACCAGAACGCCTGATCCGCGACGCTCGCACCTCCCCGTCGCCCCGGCCATGGCCGGGGCGACGTCGTTTTGCCCCCCCCTATTCCTCGTCACGCTCCGAGATCGGGCGGTCGGCCCTCTCGACCGGCGCCCCGTCCGCGGGCCCCAGCAAGTGGGCGATCCAGCGGGTCTCGGGATGGCTGTCCAGGGCGATCTTCAGGGTCATGGTCAGCACCACCGAGAGCAGCATCCCCACCGCCCCGAAGATCCAGCCCCACACCACCAGCGACAGGAAGGCCACGAAGGTCGAGAGCCCCAGCGCCCGCCCCATCACTCTGGGCTCGATGATATTACCCATCACGAAGTTGACCCCCAGGTAGGCCGCGGCGAGCATCAGGGCGTCGAACACGCCGCCCTCCGGCGAGACCAGCAGCAGCATGACCGGCGGCACCGCCGCGATGGCCGAACCGATGTTGGGAATATAGTTCAGGGCAAAGGCCAGCACCGCCCACAGCAGCGGAAACTCCACCCCCAGCAGCTTGCAGGCCACCCAGATCAACGCGCCGGTCGCCAGGCTGATCAGCGTCTTCACGGCCAGGTAGCGCTTGAGGGTCTGACTGAACTCGTTGAAGCGGCGCAGGCTCGGGGCGGGGTTCTCCAGGGCACGCGAGACCTTGTCGCGGAAGTTGAGGGTCTCGAACAGCAGGAACATCACCAGCAGGGCCACCACGATGCTCTGCATCATCAGGTTGCCCACCTCGCCGAGCACCGTCGGGATCCAGTTGCCGAACTGCTCGGCATCCAGCAGTTCGGCCAGCCGATTGGTATCGATGGCAAGCCCCAGGCCGGCCAGGCCGTCGAGCAGCCCGAGGTAGTACTGGTAGAGCTTCTGCTCGATGCCCGGCAAGGCATCGATAAAGGTGCCGAAGCTGTTGACCAGCAGCAGGCCGAGCAGGGAGAGGAAGCCGCCGATCACCACCAGCGTCAGCCACACGGCCAGCCGCGTGCTCAACCCGAGACGCTGCAGCCACTGCACGGGCGCGGTGCAGACGACCGCAATGAACAGCGCCAGCAGCAGCGGCACCAGCAGGCTGGACCCCGCCCGCATGCCCGCGATGATCACCACCAGGGCGGCCAGTGCCAGGGTCAGGTTGAGGGGGATGGTGCTCTGCTTACCGTCTTGGGGATGGGGCATGCCCGGACTCGCGACCGTGAAAGATCCATTCATGATGCCGGGGCAGACGGCAATTGCAAAGGACGGGAACCTTCCCCGGCCCGCGTTCTCGAAGCCAGTGCCCGCCATGCGACAAGGAGAAAGCCATGCCGATTACCCGCCCCTTCCGCCCGCTGCTCGTGCCGGCCCTGGCCGCGCTGATGGTCGCGGCCTCGCTGCCGATGCTCTCCCACGCCCACGCCGAAGAGACGCCGCGGCGCCTGGAGGTCCAGGCCGAGGCCGAACTTCAGGTGGTGCCGGACCGCGCCACGCTCAGCGCTCGCCTCTGGGAACGCACGCCGGCCATCGCCCGGCACGAGGCGAGCGCGAACGACCCGGATGCCCTGCGCGAGGCCCGCGACCGACTGGAAGCCCGTGCCGCCGGGCTGATTCGCGCCCTGGAGGAGGCGGGCCTTGCGCGCGAGGCGATCCGCGCCGGCTCCCTGAACGTGCAACCCGAGCACCTGCCGGGCGAGCGGTACGAGGAAGGCGAGCGCGAGACCCTGGTGCGCACCCGCCTCGAGCGCCCGATTCGTCTCCAGCTCGATGACCTCGAGCAGCTCCCGGGCCTGCTCGATGCCCTGACCGAGGCCGGCGTGGATGCCCTGGACGGCGTGAGCTACGACCTGGCCGACCGCGACGCCGCGACCGACGAGGCACTGGTCAAGGCGCTGGAGAAGGCCCGCCACAAGGCCACCCTGATGGCCGAGACCCTGGGCATCGACCTGGGTGAGGTGATCGCCGTGAGCGAGACCCGCTCGCCGATCTTCCAGCCTCGGACGATGGCCATGAGTGCCGATGCTCGGGAGAGCCTGCCCCAGGCCGAGTACCGTCCCGGCACCATCACCATCGAGGCAGGCGTCAGCGTCAGCTGGAAGATCGCGCAGTAGCGCCGGGCTCAGGCGTTAATGGTGTCGACCCCGCCCATGTACGGGCGCAGCGCCTCGGGGACGCCGATCGAGCCATCGGGGCGCTGGTGGTTCTCCATTACCGCCAGCAGGCAGCGCCCCACCGCCAGGCCGGAGCCATTGAGGGTGTGCAGCAGCTGCGGCTTCTTCTCCTCGGGGTGGCGGAAGCGCGCCTGCATGCGCCGCGCCTGGAAATCCTCGCAGTTGGAGACCGAGGAGATCTCACGGTAGGTCTCCTGGCTGGGCAGCCACACCTCCAGGTCGTAGGTCTTGGCCGCCCCGAAGCCCATGTCGCCGGTACAGAGCGTCACCACGCGATAGGGCAGCTCCAGCGCCTGAAGGATCGCCTCGGCGTGACCGCGCATCTCCTCGAGGGCCTCGTAGCTGGTGGCCGGGTCGACCAGCTGCACCATCTCGACCTTGTCGAACTGGTGCTGACGGATCATGCCCCGGGTATCGCGACCGTGGGAGCCCGCCTCACTGCGAAAGCAGGGCGTGTGGGCGGTGAGCTTCATCGGCAGCGCCCGGTGGTCGAGGATCTCGTCACGGGCGAAGTTGGTCAGCGGCACCTCGGCGGTGGGGATCAGGTGGTAGCCGCGCTCGTCGTCCAGACGAAACAGGTCCTCGCCGAACTTCGGCAGCTGGCCGGTGCCATGGAGCGACGCCTCGTTGACCATGTAGGGGACGTAGCACTCCTCGTAGCCATGCTCGAGGGTCTGCTTGTCGAGCATGAACTGCGTCAGCGCCCGATGCAGTCGCGCGATGGGGCCACGCATCACCGCGAAGCGGGACCCGGTCAGCTTGGCCGCCAGCTCGAAGTCCAGGTGGCCCTTGAGCGCGCCCAGGTCGACGTGGTCGCGCACCTTGTAGTCGAACTCGCGCGGCGTCCCCCAGCGGTGGAGCTCGACGTTCTCCTCCTCGCTGTCACCCACCGGCACGCTCTCGTGGGGCAGGTTGGGCAGGCCGCTGACCACCTCGTCCCACTCGGCCTGCACCCTAGCCAGGCTGGCCTTGGCGGAGTCCAGCTCATTGCCCAGGTTGGAGACCTCGTCGAGCAGCGGCTGGATGTCCTCGCCCTGGGCCTTGGCCTTGCCGATCGCCTTGGAGCGGGTGTTGCGTTCGGCCTGCAGGGACTCGGTCCTGGCCTGCAGCTCGCGCCGCCGGGACTCCAGCGCCTCGAGACGGTCGGTGTCGAGGACGAAGCCCCGCTTGGCCAGTCGTTGGGCGACCGCATCGAGGTCGCTGCGCAGCAGTTTGGGGTCGAGCATGGCATCCAGTCCGTTGCAGTCGTGACGTGGGAGATCGCCAGGGCCGGGCGCGCCGGCAATGGCCTCGGTCAACAGGGCGACCATTGTAGGCAAAAGGCCACAGCGGTGCCACGCGTCGCCGCCAGCCTCGCGGCGCGCTCGCCCGGGGCAGGATGCGCGGCACCGCCCTCTCGCGGTAAAGTAGCGCCACTCTCTCCTCCCCAGACAAGAGCGCCATGATCGCACGATTGGATACCGCCGACTCGCGCCGCATCGAGGGCCTCGCCGCCCCCTACCTGCGCTTCCTGGACGCCCTGCGCGATGCGGGTTTCGAGGGCGAGATCGCCCCGGACTATGCCGCCCGCACGGTGCTGGCCACCGACAACTCCATCTACCAGCGCCTGCCCCAGGCCGTGCTCTACCCCAGGCACGGCGCCGACCTCGAGCGCATCGCCCGGCTGGCCGGCCGTGACGAGCACCGCCAGGTGGCGCTCACCCCGCGCGGCGGCGGCACCGGCACCAACGGCCAGTCGCTCACCGACGGCCTGGTGGTGGATGTCTCGCGGCACATGAACGCGATCCTCGAGATCGACGTGGAGAAGCGCCGGGTGCGGGTCCAGGGCGGGGTGGTCAAGGACCAGCTCAATGCGGCGCTGAGGCCCCATGGGCTCTTCTTCGCCCCGGACCTCTCCACCTCCAACCGCGCCACCATCGGCGGCATGATCGCAACCGACGCCAGCGGCCAGGGCAGCTGCGAGTACGGTAAGACCCGCGACCATGTGCTCGAGCTCGAGACCCTGCTGCTGGGCGGCGAGCGGCTCACCAGCCGCCCGCTGGAGGACACCGAGCTCGGGCGCCAGTGCGAGCGCCAGGACGTTACCGGCCGCGCCTACCGCACCGCCCGGGAGATCATCGACACCCAGGGCGAGCTGATCGCCGAGAAGTTCCCGCCGCTCAACCGCTGCCTGACCGGCTACGACCTGGCGCACCTGCGCGACGCCGAGGGCCGCCTCGACATCAACAGCCTGCTGTGCGGCTCGGAGGGGTCGTTGGGCCTGCTCGACGAGGCGGTGCTCAACGTGCTGCCGATCCCCAGGCACTCGACCCTGGTCAACGTGCGCTATGCCGGCTTCATGGAGGCGCTGCGCGACGCCAAGGCGTTGATGGCAAGCAGTAACTCTTCACAAGCCCAGCCGCAGGCGCTACGCCCCACCTCCATCGAGACGGTGGACGACACCGTGCTGATGCTGGCCATGGAGGACTTCGTCTGGGACAGCGTGGCGGAATTCTTTCCCTCGGGCGAAACGCCGGTGCGCGGCATCAACCTCGTGGAGTTCAACGACGACGACCCCGACCGGCTGGCCGAGCGCGTCGACGCCTTCTGTCGCCACCTGGAAGCCGATGCGAGCGTGCCTCGCCTGGGCTATACGCTGGCCGAGGGGCGCGAGCAGATCCAGAAGGTCTACGGGATGCGCAAGCGCGCCGTGGGCCTGCTGGGCAATGCCAAGGGCGAGAAGCGCCCGATCCCCTTCGTCGAGGACACCGCCGTCCCGCCGGAGCACCTGGCCGACTACATCGCCGAGTTCCGTGCCGCCCTGGACGCCCGGGGCCTGGCCTACGGCATGTTCGGCCACGTCGATGCCGGGGTGCTGCACGTGCGGCCGGCCATCGACATGAAGGACCCGGCCCAGGAGCGGCTGATCCGCGAGGTCTCCGACGAGGTGGCCGAGCTGACCCACAAGTACCACGGCCTGCTGTGGGGCGAGCACGGCAAGGGCGTGCGCTCGGAATATGCCCCACGGTTCTTCGGCGAGCTCTATCCCAGCCTGCAGCGGGTCAAGGCGGCCTTCGACCCCCACAACCAGCTCAATCCCGGCAAGATCGCCTCGCCGCTCTCTATCCCGCCCGATGCCGCGGGTAAGGCCTCACAAACCAGCGCCTCTGATCAAGGGGAAACGGTCAAGTGGGTCGATCCCAATCTGCTGACCATCGATGGTGTCCCCACCCGCGGCCAGTTCGACCGCCAGATCGACGAGCGGGTCTGGCAGGCCCACGCGGCCACGGTCTACTGCAACGGCAACGGCGCCTGCTACAACTATGACCCCGATGACGCCATGTGCCCCTCCTGGAAGGCTACCCGCGACCGCATCCACTCGCCCAAGGGGCGCGCCAGCCTGATCCGCGAGTGGCTGCGGCTGCAGGGCGAGGCCGGCGTCGACCTGGTCGAGGAGTCGAGAAAGAAGAAGGCCGAGGGCGTATGGGGGTTCGTCAGGGACTTCCCGCTGAGGCTGCGGAATACTCTGGCCAGGCGGCGCGGCGAGAAGGATTTCTCCCACGAGGTGTATGACGCCATGGCGGGGTGTCTCGCCTGCAAGTCCTGCGCCGGCCAGTGCCCGGTGAAGGTCAATGTCCCCGACTCCCGCTCGCGCTTCCTGGAGGTCTACCACGGCCGCTACCTGCGCCCGCCGCGCGACTACCTGGTGGGCGGCATGGAGTTCCTGGTGCCGACGCTGGCCCGGGTGGCACCGCTCTACAATGCCGCCCTGGGCAATCGCCTGGTCGACCGGCTGCTGGTCGGCCCGCTCGGCCTGGTGGACAGCCCGAAGCTCTCCCGCGCGAGCCTCAAGAAGCAGCTCGCCGCCTGGGGCGTGGCAGAGGCCACCCCGATGTCGCTCGGCCTGCTCACCGAGGCGCAGAAGGCCCGCAGCGTGGTGCTCGTCCAGGACGCCTTCACCAGCCACTTCGAGGCCAGGCTGGTGATGGACATCGTCGAGCTGCTCTCGCGTCTGGACGTGCGGGTCTTCGTCGCGCCCTACTCGCCCAACGGCAAGCCGCTCGATGTCCAGGGCTTCCTGGGCGCCTTCGAACGCACCGCCGAGAAGCAGGCCAGACGCCTCAGGACCCTGGCGGATTTCGGCGTGCCGCTGGTGGGGATCGACCCGGCCATGACCCTGACCTATCGCCAGGAGTACGTGAGGGCGCTGGGACCGGACGCCGTGCCCGAGGTGCTGATGCTGCAGGAGTGGCTGGTGACCCAGGCCGTCCGGCTGGCGCCCCCTGGCCTGAACCTCGACGACCCGGGCTACCGGCTGCTCTCCCACTGCACCGAGAAGACCAACGCCCCGGGCAGCCCCAGGGCATGGCAGCAGGTCTTCGCCGCCTTCGGCCTGGAGCTCGAGCTGGTCAGTACCGGCTGCTGCGGCATGTCGGGTACCTACGGCCATGAGGCGCGCAACCGCGAGACCTCCCGGACCATCTACGCCCAGTCGTGGCAGCCGGTGGTCGAGGAAGAGGCCAGCGCCGGCCGGCTGCTGGCCTCCGGCTACTCCTGCCGCAGCCAGGTGAAGCGGTTCTCGGACCAGGACTTGCCTCACCCGTTGCAGGCCCTGCTGGCGGCGCTCAGGCAGGAGCGTTAGCCACCCCTCGCCCGCCGGCCGAGCCGGTGGGCCTCCCACCTTGCGTGCGTCGTGACAGGAGGCCAGAGGCATGAACCGCACCCTGATCCTCGTCGGACTGCTGATCGTCGCCATCGGGCTGCTCTGGCCCTGGCTGTCCAGGCTGCCCCTCGGTCACCTCCCGGGCGACATCGTGATCCGGCGCGAGAACGTCTCGTTCTTCTTCCCGATCACCACCATGATCCTGGCGAGCCTGGTGGTCTCGGCGCTGCTCTGGCTGCTCAATCGATAGCGAAAATCTATCATATCCTCCTGCGACAAGCTTCTAGGATGGGGTGAGGCACTCCCATTACAACAAGATCACCACAAGGATCCTTCCATGCCCCTGCCTCCTTCAAACGCCTCACCCTCGCGATTTCCGCCACCGGCCTGGTCCACGCCGACAATAACTCCTTCGGAAGACTCTCCTACGCCCCCCCCTCCGCGGGACGCACCTTCTTCACCGGTCTGGAGCTGAGCTTCTGAGCTCCTGTTCAATGCCAGGTACACAAGAACTCGCCCCAGGTCGATGAAGCGCCACAGGTGGCTTATTTGGGCCACCAAGGCAGTCTGCTCAACTCGGAAAAACGTTGACCGAACGTAATGCTGACTTATTCTGAAACGGCAGGCCACAGCATGCAGTCAGCAACTCCAAACAAGAAAGGAGAAATCACGATGTCTCCAGGACTCAAGAAACCGTCGGCCTACGCAGCCATGACCGCCGCCATGATTGTCGGCTTGCCGGCCACGGCGATTTCAAGCAACCATACCCCTACTCTGAGCCATAGAACGGTGTTGTCCGGTCTGGACAATCCATGGGACATGGCCTTCCTGCCTGACGGCACCATGTTCTTCACCGAGAAATGCCGCGGCATGTCAGTTCGGCTCCCCAATGGGGACGTCAATCACCTGCTGGGGATGAAAGATTCCGAAGGCTACGCCACGACCGAGAACGATCTCGTCTGTCAGGGTCAAGCCGGGATGAACGGAGTGGCCGTCGATCCCGACTTCGATGAAAACCGCTTCGTATATGTCTACTCGGCATCCGAGATGTTAGAGCCTCGCACTAATCGCGTTCTCCGCTTGACAGTGAACAGTGACTTCGATGAGCTAGCGGATCGCACCGATATTGTCGATGACATTCCGTACAAACCCGCCGAGACTGATCACCCGTTCGGCGATGCCGGCGCCCACAACGGCGGTCGTATCCGCTTCAGCCCGGACGACGGCTACCTCTACGTCACCACCGGCGACAACCACAACAGTGAAATACCACAATCAGCCACGCTTCTCGGTGGCAAGGTGCTGCGCATAGACCGGGATGGCAACGCCGCGGAGGACAATGCTCCTCCTGCAGGGTTCGATTCCCGGATCTATACCTACGGTCACCGGAACGTCCAGGGCCTGACCTTTCACCCCGAGACATTACAGCCGATCGTGACAGAGCATGGCCCTTGGCATTCTGACGAGGTCAATGCCCTGGTCAATGGCGGGAATAGCGGTTGGGACCCTCGCCCGAACATGGCAGGGCGTGGCGATTGCCCCGACAACTACTGCGGCTATGAGCCTAACCAGATGGAGGGGATGAACCCGAAGGAACGCGCCGCCTACATGCCATTGACAGACACTAATGTCTACCCCAATGCCATGGTACCCGCCTGGCAGAACAATGGCCTTTCCCAAGGCATCAGCGGCACCGACTTCTTGACCGGTGACCAGTGGGGTGCCTGGAACGGTCGTCTGGCCATCGGCTTCATGGGTATCGGTTTCGGAGGCACCGGGGTGGGTCAACGCATCAACCTGATCGACCTCCATGAAAGCGGTGAAGCCGTCACCGATGTGTCAGAAATGCATCTTCCCATGGGACCGGCCCGCTTCCGGTCGCTCGTCCAGGGTCCGGACGGGGATCTCTATACGGCCGTAGACGAGGGTGAAATCTACCGTATCAGCCCTGAATAACTCCCTACACGCCTCAATATTCTCAACCAAAAACGCACTGCCTCAGGGCAGTGCGGTTCCAGTCGAAAGCTCACCGGAAAGATAACATCATGAAGCTAGCGCTATTGCTTGCAGCTACCACTACTCTGACAACCGGCCTCGCAAGTGCCGAGGAGCCAGACAAGTCTGCCGGAGAATCATTGTTCTCAACTTCTTGTGCCCAGTGCCATGGTCCCAGTGGAAAAGGCATGGCGAGCTTTCCATCGCTTACCGGCAGAGATTCGGATTACATCTCTTCCCGTCTCATGCAGTACCGTGACGGTAAAAAGGTGGGGGCCAATTCAGGGTTGATGATTCCGAATGCTGCAGGACTTTCCGATGATGATATTGCCAATCTCGCGGCTTACATCTCAAGCGAATTTCAGTGATCGCCCCACCCCATACCGAACCCCGGAAACACATAGCGCAAACTAACGATGCAAGCTGGTTCCCGACGGTTCCATACGCGTGGACCCGGACTCTCCCGCCTTCTGAGCCGATGGCACTGCCCGAACCAAAACGGGCAGCCCGAAGGCTGCCCGATGTCGCTTGCGCAGGAAGATCAGAAGAAGAGAAGGATCAGAAGAACAGCCGCCGCAGGGCCTGGCCGGGGTCGGCCTCGCGCATGAAGGCCTCGCCCACCAGGAAGGCATTGACATCATGCTCGCGCATGCGCAGCACGTCATCGCGGGTATGGATGCCGGACTCGGTGACCACGCTGATGCCGGCGGGAATCCGCGGCAGCAGCTCCAGGGTAGTCTCGAGCCGGGTGTCGAAGGTGTGCAGGTCGCGGTTGTTGATGCCCACCAGGGCGAGGTCGAGCTTGAGGGCCCGGTCGAGCTCCAGGGCATCGTGTACCTCCACCAGCACGTCCATGCCCAGCGCCACGGCCTGGCGATGCAGGTCCGCCATCCGCGCATCGTCCAGGGCGGCGACGATCAGCAGGATGCAGTCGGCGCCGAGGGCGCGTGCCTCGCTGACCTGGTAGCCGTGGGTGATGAAGTCCTTGCGGATCACCGGCAGGTCGCAGGCCTCGCGCGCCTCGATCAGGTAGTCCTCGTGGCCCTGGAAGAAGTCGGCATCGGTGAGCACCGAGAGGCAGGCCGCTCCGCCCTCGGCATAGCTCGCGGCGATCTCGCCGGGGCGAAAGTCCTCGCGGATCACTCCCTTCGAGGGCGAGGCCTTCTTGATCTCGGCGATCACCGCCGGATCGCCGGCCTGGATGGCGCGGTCGAGGGCGGCGACGAAGCCCCGCGGCGCGGACTGCTCGGCGCCCAGGCGCAGCAGCTCCTGCTCGGAGACGACCCGGCGGCGCTCGGCGACCTCCTCCTCCTTGCGGGACAGGATGCGCTCGAGGATGGTGGGCAGGGGACGGGATTCGGTCATGTCGGGCCTCACTGGGTGAAGACGCGGGTGAAGTTGGCGAGCTCCCGGAGCTTCTCGAGGGGCAGCCTGGAGGCCTGGGCGTCCTGCGCCATGGCCACGCCCTCGGCGAGGCTGTCGGCCACGCCCGAGGCATAGAGCGCCGCCCCGGCGTTGAGGGCGACGATGTCCGCCGCCGGCCCCTCGCCCACCAGGGCCTGCTCGACCAGCCGCAGGCTGTCCTCGGCGGTCTTCACCCGCAGCGGGTCCAGGGACTGGCGGGCGATGCCGAAGTCCTCGGGGGCGATGGTGTACTCGCGGATCTCGCCCTCCTTGAGCTCGGCGACCAGCGTCGGCTGCGCCAGCGAGATCTCGTCGAGGCCGTCCTCGGCATGCACCACCAGCACGTGCTCGCTGCCCAGGCGCCGGAGCACCTCGGCCATCAGGGGCACCAGCTCGGGGGCATAGACCCCCAACACCTGGTTGGGGGCGCCGGCGGGGTTGGTCAGCGGCCCCAGGATGTTGAACAGGGTGCGTACCCCCATCTCGCGACGCGGGCCCACGGCATAGCGCATCGCCGGGTGATGGTTGGGGGCGAACATGAAGCCTACCCCCACCTGCTCGATGCAGCGACCCACCTGATCGGCATCCAGGTTCAGGTTGATGCCCGCCACGGCGAAGAGGTCGGCACTGCCCGACGACGAGGAGACCCCACGGTTGCCGTGCTTGGCGACATGGGCCCCACCCGCCGCCACCACGAAGCTCGCCGCGGTGGAGACGTTGAAGAGGTTGGCGCCATCGCCGCCGGTGCCGACGATGTCGACCACATTGTCGGCCTGCAGCCGGACCGGGTTCATCAGTTCGCGCATCACCTGGGCCGCGGCACTGATCTCCTCGGCGGTCTCGCCCTTCATGGCCATGCCTACCAGGAAGGCGGCGATCTGGGGGTCGCTGGCCTCGCCGGTCATGATCTGGCGCATCACCTCATGGGTCTCGGCGAAATTCAGGTTCTCACGGCGCATCACCGCTCCGATGGCCTCTCGCATCTGCATGACGTTGCTCTCCTCTGGCATGGGCACGGCTCAGCGACGTTTCAGGAAGTTGGCCAAAAGCTCATGGCCCTGGCGGGTCAGGATCGACTCGGGATGGAACTGCACGCCCTCGACATCCAGCTCACGGTGGCGAAGCCCCATGATCAGCCCCGGGGTGACGTCATCGTCGTCGCACCAGGCGGTGACCTCGAGGCAGTCGGGCAGGCCCTCGCGTGCCACCACCAGCGAATGGTAACGCGTCACCTCCAGCGGGTCCTCGAGGCCCTCGAAGACCCCCTGGCCGAGGTGGCGGATCCGCGAGGTCTTGCCATGCATCACCTGGGGCGCGCGGACCACCTTGCCGCCATAGACCTGGCCAATGGCCTGGTGTCCCAGGCAGATGCCCAGCACGGGGATACGCCCGGCGAAGCGGCGGATGGCCGCCATGGAGATGCCGGCCTCATCGGGTGTGCAGGGCCCCGGCGAGATCACCAGGTGGCTCGGGGCCAGGGCCTCGATCTCCTCCAGGGTCATGGCGTCGTTACGGTGGGTCACCACCTCGGCGCCCAGCTCCCCCAGATACTGCACCACGTTGTAGGTGAAGCTGTCATAGTTGTCGATCATCAGCACGGACATGGCAGGCTCTCCGGCACTCGCCCGGCCAGCGCCGGACGACAGGAATCAGGGGTCACTCGAGGTTGTCCAGGCCACGCTCGGCCATGGCCACGGCACGGAACAGGGCGCGGCCCTTGTTGAGCGTCTCCTGCCACTCCATCTCGGGCACCGAGTCGGCAACGATGCCCGCGCCGGCCTGGATGTGCAGCTGACCATCCTTGATCACCGCCGTGCGGATGGCGATGGCGGTGTCCATGTTGCCGTGCCAGGAGAGGTAGCCCACCGCGCCGGAGTAGACGCCGCGCTTGACCGGCTCCACCTCGTCGATGATCTCGAGTGCCCGGATCTTGGGCGCGCCGGACACCGTGCCCGCCGGGAAGGTGGCGCGCAGCACGTCCATCGCGGAGAGGCCCGGCTTCAAGCGTCCCACGACGTTGGAGACGATGTGCATCACGTGGGAATAGCGCTCGACCACCATCCGGTCGGTCACCCTTACCGAGCCGGTCTCGCTGATACGGCCCACGTCGTTGCGCCCCAGGTCGATCAGCATCAGGTGCTCGGCGAGCTCCTTGGGATCGGCCAGCAGGTCGGCCTCCAGGGCGCGGTCCTCCTCCTCGCTGTGGCCGCGCTTGCGGGTGCCGGCGATGGGCCGCACCGTCACCTCCCCGTCCTCCAGCCGCGTGAGGATCTCCGGCGAGGAGCCCGCCACCTGATGATCGCCCAGGTTCAGGTAGAACATGTAGGGCGAGGGATTGAGGCTGCGCAGGGCCCGGTAGAGGTCCAGCGGCGGCGCCTGGTAGGGAATCGACATGCGCTGGGACGGGACGCACTGCATGACGTCGCCGGCCAGCACGTACTCCTTGATCTTCTCCACGGCCGCCTTGAAGCCCTCCTCGGTGAAGCCCGAGGTGAAGTGCCCCTCCTCCACCGCCGCGCGACCTGTGCCGGGACTGATGGTATTGAGGGTGGCACTGCGCAGGCGGATCTCCAGGCGTTCAAGCCGGTCCAGGGCGCGGGCGTAGGCCTCCGGCTCGGCGGGGTCGGCATGCGTCCAGAGCGCCAGGCGCCCGGAGAGGTTGTCGAACACCACCAGGTCGTTGCAGACCATCAGCAGGATATCCGGCACGCCGATGGGGTCGGGCTTTTCGACGCCCCGCAGGCGCGGCTCGATGTAGCGGATGGTGTCATAGCCGAAATACCCCACCAGGCCACCGTCGAAGCGCGGCTGGTCATCGAGGCGCGGCACCTTGAAGCGCGCCTGGAACTGCTCGATCCAGGCCAGCGGATCCTCCACCTCGCCGGCGCCCTGGAGCTCGTCATCGACGATATGGCTGACGGTGAAGCCTCGGACCTCGAGGCGCTCGCGGCAGGGCAGCCCGATGATCGAGTAGCGCCCCCACTTCTCGCCGCCCTGCACGGACTCCAGCAGGAAGGTCCAGGGCTCGTCGGCCAGCTTGAGGTAGGTGGAGAGCGGCGTGTCGAGATCGGCCAGCACCTCGCGGGTGACCGGAATGCGGTTGTAGCCGGCGTCGGCCAGCTCGCGGAAGCGTTCGGGAGTCATCATGCCCGGGTCCTCGTGTGACAGGTTGGCGATGGCGAGCGCAGGGGCGCCGCGGGTCAGGCTCGCGAGGCGAGCGTCACCATCGCCAGCCGCCGCGGGCAGGCGAACGGGGCAGGCATCGTGCGGCGGCCATGACGCCGCCGGCGGTCGAGAGGGGGTCCGGCTTCATGCGGCTGATCATCAAGGGGTTTCCGCGTCTTATAGCAATAACATATTGATTGGGCCGCGCTTATAGCATTAGCCGAACTCACGTTAAACGAGTTCCGCCAGCGATTCAACCACGCCATCCGGGGCGCTGTCGCGCACCGGCTCCCCATGATTGTAGCCGTAGGGCACGGCCAGGGTACGGAACCCCGCGGCGCGTCCGGCCTCGATGTCATGGCGCGAGTCACCGACCATCAGGCAGGCCGCGGGCGGGACGTCGAAGTGGGCCGCCACATGTCGCAGCGGGGCCGGGTCGGGCTTCTTCGTCGCCAGGCTGTCGCCTCCCAGGCAGAGGCCGAAGTGTGCCCGCAGGCCGAAGGCCTCGAGGATCGGTGCGATGAAGGCACCGGGCTTGTTGGTCACCAGTGCCAGGGGCAGCCCCCGGTCGCGCAGGGCGTCCAGCGCCACCCGCACCCCGGGATAGAGCCGGGTATGGGCGCTGGGGTCGCGACCGTAGTGGTCGAGGAAGCCCTGGTGGGCCCGGGCCAGCAGGGCCGCATCGGGGTCCCGCCCCAGGGCGTCGCGCAGGGCGCGCTCCATCAGTCTGAGCGAGCCGTTGCCCACCCAGTCGCGGACCCGGGCCTCGCCGCGTGGTGCCAGGTCGAGAGCCTCAAGGGCGGCGTCCACCGCCGCGGCCAGGTCGGGCACGGAGTCGACCAGGGTGCCGTCCAGGTCGAAGGCCACCAGGCGGATGTCGTTCAGTATGGGATGCATGATGCCTCTCGCGATGCGCCAGGCCAGACATTATGCCGGACGGAGCATGGGCAGGAAATCGGCGAGGGCTTATGCTGGAGGCTCGTTCCTCACTGGAGTCGCTGCATGGGTGTGCCAAGAATCGTCGTGGTCGGGGGAGGCGCCGGCGGCCTCGAGCTGGTCACGCGGCTCGGCCGCAAACTCGGCAGGCGCGGGCGAGCCGAGATCGTGCTGATCGACCGCAATGCCACGCACATCTGGAAGCCGCTGCTGCACGAGGTCGCTACCGGGGCGCTGGACTCGGGGCTCGACGAGATCTCCTACCCGGGACACGCCCGCCACCACGGCTACCGCTTCCAGCGCGGCACCCTCTGTCACGTCGACCGCGAGGCCAGGACCCTGACCCTGGCCCCCGTCCTCGACGAGGACGGCAGCGAAGTACTGCCCTCCCGCACCCTGGGGTACGACCTCCTGGTACTGGCGCTGGGCAGCGTCAGTAATGACTTCGGCACACCGGGTGTCGGCGAGCACTGCCACTTCCTCGACAGCCCCCAGCAGGCCGAGGCGTTTCGTCGGGAGATGCTCAATACCTTCCTGCGCCACAGCGACCCGGGCAGTGAACGGCACGCCCGCATGGTCGTCGGCATCGTCGGCGGCGGCGCCACCGGGGTGGAACTGGCGGCAGAACTCCATGAAGCCTCGCGCATGCTGCAAAGCTACGGCGTCACGGACCTGGACAGCGACCACCTCGAGGTTCACCTGATCGAGGCCGCCCCGCGGATCCTGCCGGCCCTGCCAGAGCGCATCAGCCAGGCGGTCCACCGCGAGCTCGAGGGCCTCGGCGTGCGGCTCCATGCCGCCACCCGCGTGACCCGGGTGGAGACCGACGCAATCCATACCGCCGATGGCGAGCGCATCGACACGGACCTCGGCGTCTGGGCGGCGGGCATCAAGGCCCCGCCCTTCCTCTCCGAGCTGGGGCTGCCGACGGAATCCAACCACCGCCTCAAGGTCCAGCCGACCCTGCAGAGCACGGAGGATCCCCATGTCTTCGCCATGGGCGACTGTGCCAGCTGCCCGCAGGCGGATGGCACCACGGTGCCCCCGCGTGCCCAGGCCGCCCACCAGCAGGTCGCGACGCTCTACCGCAACCTGCGCGCCCAGCTGGACGGCAAGCCGCTCAAGCCCTTCGTCTACCGGGACCGGGGGTCACTGATCTCGCTGGCCCACTTCGATGCCGTCGGCAGCCTGATGCGCGGTGCCTCGGCACGCAGCCTCTTCATCGAGGGCCACCTGGCGAAGTTCTTCTACGCCTCGCTCTACCGCATGCACCAGCGTGCCATCCATGGCACGCTGAAGACGGGCCTCATCGTGGTGGTGGATGGCATCAATCGTTTCCTCAAGCCGCGCATGAAGCTGCACTGAGAACGAAGGCGCCACGACCTCGGTCGTGGCGCCTTCCTTGCTTTCAGTGAGCCAGTCTCGGCACAGGGTTACTCGGGCATGGTTGCGGTGATCTCGATCGATTCGTACCAGGCGGCGAGGTGGGAGATCTCCTCGTCGGTCAGGTCCTTGGCGATGACCGACATCATCTCGTGCTCGCGCTTGCCACTGCGGAAGGCCTTGAGCTGGGTCTCGATGTAGATCCGGTTCTCCCCCGCCAGGTGCGGGGCGATGGGAATCCTGGCGATACCGTCCAGGCCGTGGCAGGTTCGGCACTGGGCGGCCAGGGAGCGCCCCGTCTCGGGATCGGCCGCCTGGGCGTGCCACGCCATCACGGCCAGGATGACCGACAGGGCCGGTGTCAGCAGAATTCGCATGGTCTCTCCTGCATGGGGCCCGCACCGGGGACGGTGCCCCGGTGCGTCAGGCCGTTACTCGGCATCCGAGGCCTGGTAGGAGATCCGGTAGATGGCGCCGGCCAGGTCGTCGGAGACCAGCAGGGAGCCATCGCGCAGTTGGGCAACATCGACCGGGCGGCCCAGGTACTCGCCGTTCTCGTCGAGCCAGCCCTCGGCAAAGGGAACGGTCTCACCGGTCACGTTGCCCTCCGCGTCCACGGGCGTGAACATCACGCGGGCCCCGACGGGTTCGGTGCGATTCCAGGAGCCATGCTGGGCGGAGAAGATGCCCCCCTGGTACTGTTCGGGGAACATCCTGCCGGTATAGAACATCATGCCGAGGTCGGCCGCATGGGCGACGGTCTCGACCACCGGGAAGACCACGTCCTCGGGCACCTCCTCGTCCTGATACTCGTTGGTGCGCACGTCCCCGCCGCCGAACCAGGGGAACCCGAAGTTCTGGCCCTTCTCGGTCTGGCGATTGATCTCGCCTGGCGGGATGTCATCGCCCATGCCGTCCACCTGGTTGTCGGTGAACCAGAGGTTACCGGTCTCCGGATGGAAGTCCTGACCGACCGAGTTGCGGATGCCGCGGGTATAGACCTCGCGCCCCGAGCCGTCCTGGTTGACGCGAATGATGCCGCCGATGCCGTATTCGGCGAACACCTCGCGATGCTCCTTGGGTGGCACGTTGTAGGGCTGGCCCAGCGAGATGTAGAGCTTGCCGTCGGGACCGATATCGCAGACGCGCGCGGTGTGGTTGTAGCTGACGTGTTCTTCCGGAATCAGTTCGCCGCCGGGGATGACCGGCACCGCGACGACATCGGGGCTCTCGTAGAAGAACTCCGCTGCCGGGTAGGCCAGCACGCGGTTCTGCTCGGCGATGTAGAGCACACCGTCCGGCGAGAAGCAGGGCCCGTTGGGGATGGCCTTGACCAGCGAGGGCGCGAAGCTCTTGACCTCATCGGCGACACGGTCCTTGTCGCGATCGGTCACGACCCACACTTCCGTCTTGCGGGTGCCCACGAAAGTGGCAACGCCCTGGGTCCCGACGGCCATGTGGCGCGCGTCGGGTACCAGCGCATAGAGGTCGATCTCGAACCCGTCCGGCAGCGAGATCTTCTCCAGGGTACTGCGGATCGCATCGGCGCTGCTGCTGTTCTGGTCGATGGTGGTGAAATCGGTGGTACCGGTGCTCTGGAAGCTGCCGAGCTTTTCCAGCACATCGGCATCGCCGGTGGAGGGCTGCTGGGCGTGCACGGCGGGGATCGCGAGGGTGCTGATGGCCAGGCCGGCCACGAGGGTCTTGTTATTCATTATCATCTCCTGTTTATGCCGATTGCGCATTGACCGGCAAGATCTGAGTTAAGTCACCCCCTTGATACCCGTCAAGTTGTCAGACCAATCCTGTCGCCGCCTTGCGCTCTGCCAGCCAGGCGCGCTTGGCCGAGGCGGTCAGGCGCTTCAGGCGTGCCTCCAGGCGCAAGGCCTCGCTGCGGCTGCCGACGGGCTCCTGGTGGCAGAGCACCAGCGGCCCCTTGCCGCGCAGCGCCTTGGCCCCCCGGCCGGCCCGGTGCTCGGCCAGGCGTCGGGCGACGTCGGTGGTGATGCCGGTATAGAGGGCACCGCCGGCAGTCTCCACCAGGTAGAGGTGCCACAGGGGAGCGGCAGCCGTCTCCGTCACGTGACCCCTTATGCCCTGGCCAGCTGGTCGCGGAATTCGCGGATCACGCTGTCGTAGCGGTGCGGGTCGGCCTCGTTGCGGGCCTTGAAGACCGCCGAGCCGGCCACGAAGGTATCGGCCCCGGCCCGGGCGATCTCGGCGATGTTGTCGACCTTCACCCCACCATCGATCTCCAGGCGGATCGGGCGCCCCGAGACATCGATGCGCCGCCGGGCCTCACGCAGCTTGTCCAGGGTCCCGGGGATGAACGACTGGCCCCCGAAGCCGGGGTTGACGCTCATCAGCAGGATCATGTCGACCTTGTCCATCACGTGGTCGAGATAGGAGAGCGGCGTGGCCGGGTTGAACACCAGGCCCGCCCGGCAGCCGGCGTCGCGGATCAGTTGCAGGGAGCGGTCGATGTGGTCCGAGGCCTCGGGGTGGAAGGTGATGTAGCTGGCCCCGGCGTCGACGAAATCTCCGATCAGCCGATCCACCGGCCTGACCATAAGGTGGGCGTCGATGGGCGCCGTCACCCCATGCTTGCGCAGGGCCTCGCAGACCATCGGCCCGATCGTGAGGTTCGGGACGTAGTGGTTGTCCATCACGTCGAAGTGGACGATATCGGCGCCGGAGGCCAGGACATCATCCACTTCCGCGCCCAGCCGGGCGAAATCGGCGGAGAGAATGGAGGGAGCGATGAGGAAGTCGCGGGTCGTGTCGGTCATGGGGTCGTCCGTCATGGAATGGGCAGGCGATCCCGGGCATTCTACCAGAGCCCCGCGGGCGCCAGGACCTCGCCAGACGCTTCAGCGTGACCAGGCCATGAGCGACTCCTGCTCCCCGGTCTCCGGGTCCTCCCGCTCGTCGACGATGCTGAAGCCCAGCCGCCGGTAGAAGGAGACGGCGCGCACGTTGCGGGAATAGACCCAGAGGGTGATGGTGCGGTGGCCCTCCATGGCGTGGGCCATCAGGCCGGAACCATGCCCGAAGCTCTGCACCTCGGGGTCCACGAACAGCGCCTCCAGGTGATCACCATGCATGGCGCAGAAGCCGATCACGCGTCCGCCCGCCTCCAGCACCTGCACCTCGCAGGCGGGCAGGCGGCGAAGGGCCATGTCATCGGCACGTGCCCTCCAGCAGGCCTCGGAGATGAAGGGGTGAGCCTGACGGGAGGCACGCAGCCAGATGTCGACAAGCTGCGGAAACTCCTCCCGGGTGGCGGGTCGGATCATGTCGCGGCTCCTGTGGCTATCCCTGCAGTGTAACCCCTCGCATGAGATGGGTCGCGCCATCGGTTTCGGCCACCAGGCGCGGGGGATATACTCGGTGCCCTGCCATCATCGGGAGACCTTCCATGCAGCGTCGTCACTTCCTGGGGGCCTGTGCCCTGCTCCTCGCCACCGGCTGGCTGGCCGGCTGTGCCAGCCCCCACTACCTGCAGCTGGACCCCAGGCGAACTGCCCCGGTGCCGCAGAGCGGCAGCGGCCAGGCGGTCACCGTGACGGCCGTGGACGGTCGCGACAGCGAGGTGATCGGGACCCGCACCGGCAGCGCCATGTCTACCGCCGTGATCACCGTCAACGCCCACGAGCTGGTGCCGCGGCTGCAGGCAGAGACGGAGCGCGCCGTCCGGGAAATGGGCTTCACCCCGACCACCGAGCGCGCCGAGGGGCGGCCCAGCCTGACGCTGACCCTGGATCACCTGGGCTACGAGCGTGGCGAGAGCCGTCCGGTCATCGACGAGGCAAGGCTGGAGGCGGTTCTCATCGCCGAGGCGATCAACGGCGGCAACACCTACACCGGCACCTATACCTCCCGCCGCACCCAGAGCTATGCGCTGCGTCCGGGCAAGGAGGCCAACACGCGCATGGTCAACGAGCTGCTCTCCGATGGCCTCGACCGCGCCTTCCGCGATCCCGAGCTGGGACGCCTGCTGGCACGCTGAACGCCCTCAGATCAGTGGCCCCTGGCGCTCCAGCGCCCAGGCACTCTCGCAAAAGCCATTGGGCTCCGGCTCGCCGTCCTCCAGGTGGGTAACGCGGAAGTTGGGCTCGAACAGCTCGCGCACCTCCTCGGCGGAGACGCTGAATGGTGGCCCGCCGGGGCCGCGGGTCAGGCTGATCAGCAGACCGCGGGCCCCAGGGGGGATCAGCTGGGCCAGGTGGAAGGCGTAGCGCTGGCGAGTGGCCGCCGGCAGGGCGATCAGGGCGGCGCGATCGTAGAAGGCCCCGATCTCCGCCGCCTGTTCGATATGGAAGTGGAAGAAGTCGCCGCACCAGAGTTCCACGCTGCCCTGGCGGCAGATGTCGAAACCCGCCTGGCGATAGCGGGTCACCTCCCCCACGCCCTCGGCGACGAACGCCTCGATGGCCTGCCCGGCCAGCTCGATACCCAGTACCGGGTGGTCATGGCGCGCCAGCCAGCGCATGTCGAGGCTCTTGCCGCACAGTGGCACCAGCACCTTGGTGCCGGCCCGCACCCCCAGGTCGGGCCAGTGACGGACCAGCACGGGGTGGGGGCGGTCACGGTGGAAACCGATGCGCCCCTCGCGCCAGCGCTCCAGCCATTCGTTGGCCATCACTCCCCCTTGCCGGGCCGGCATCAGAACCAGCGATCGCGCTTGCGGCGACGGCGCGGCAGGTGGGGCACGATCAGCCCCACCAGCAGGCCGGCGCCGGCGACCCCGCCGCCGTACATGAAGTAGCGCATCAGCAGGTCCTCCTCCTGGGTATCCAGGCGGGCCTGGAGCTCGCGGATGGTGGAGCGCGACTGCTCGGTCTCCCCCTCGAGCGCCGCGTTACGCGCCTCGAGTTCGGCGATGCGCCGCTCGCGGACCTCCAGGGTCTCGGTCATCGACGCGGTACGGCTCTCCCAGGTGTCGTTGATGCCGGAAAGCTCCTCGGTCAACTCCTCCACCCGGGCCTCCAGCGCCGGCAGTTGCTGCTGGGCGCTGGGTGCCTCCTGCAGCTCGCGGCTGAGCACCCAGACGGTGTCGCCGTCGGCGTCCTCCACCCGGCTGTAGTCACCGCTGGTCTCCAGTACTGTCACCGGCTCGCCGGCGGTCAGAGTGCCAATGATCCGATAGCCGTCGGTCGGGCCACTGCGCACAAAGGTGGTGAGCTCGTCCGAGACCCAGGCCGTGCCGTCGTCCGCCTCCTGGGCAGGCGAGATGGTGGGGAGCGTCGCAAGCGCCACGCCCAGTGTCAGAATCTTGAATATGTGTATCGTCATGCCGTTGTCCTGGCTGTCCAAGGCTCGCGTGTCGCGGCTCTGTCGGGTGGGGCACACCACCCAGGCCCTCCCTGCCGCGGCGGCGCTGCTGATGTTCGGGGTCACGTTACCCACAGCGGCTGTGGACAACCATCGGGAAAACCGCTGGAAAGCCATCGGCAGCCTGCATGCCAACCGCCCCTTGCCGCTGCCGGTCACTTTCTGACCAGGGCACGCACCCGCGCCCGTCCCTGGAAACCGCACAGGGTACCACAGTCGCGCCGGCCGGTTGCTGGCCCCGATGTCGGTCGCCGCGTATAATGGGGGGTCTTGTCACGGGTGGCCACTCGGCCGCCTGCCAACCTCCAACCACCGGTGCACCGTCGCGCCAGATGCCGCGACCTATTCTTATGGCGAAGAAACTCTTCATCAAGACGCACGGCTGCCAGATGAACGAGTACGACTCCGCGCGCATGGCGGATCTGCTCGGCGAATCCCACCAGCTCGAGCTCACCGACGACGAGCGCGATGCCGACGTCATCCTGCTCAACACCTGCTCCATCCGCGAGAAGGCCCAGGAGAAGGTGTTCCACCAGCTGGGGCGCTGGAAGAAGCTCAAGGAGGCCAACCCCGACCTGGTGATCGGCGTCGGGGGCTGCGTGGCCAGCCAGGAGGGCGAGGCGCTGCGCAAGCGCGCCCCCCACGTGGACATGGTGTTCGGCCCCCAGACCCTGCACCGGGTGCCCTCCATGCTCGACTCGCGGCGCAACGACCAGATCTCGGTGGTCGATGTCACCTTTCCCGAGATCGAGAAGTTCGACCACCTGCCCAAGCCCAGCTCCGATGGTGCCACCGCCTTCGTCTCGGTGATGGAGGGGTGCTCCAAGTACTGCACCTTCTGCGTGGTGCCCTATACCCGCGGCGAGGAGGTCTCGCGCCCCTTCGAGGCGGTGATGGAGGAGGTGATCCACCTGGCCGACCAGGGCGTGCGCGAGATCAACCTGCTGGGCCAGAACGTCAACGCCTACCGCGGCCTGAACCAGCTGGGCGACGAGATCGACCTGGCCGAGCTGATCAGCTGCGTGGCGGCGGTGGAGGGGATCGACCGGATCCGCTTCACCACCTCCCATCCGGTGGAGTTCTCCGACAGCCTGATCGAGGCCTACGGGGAGATCCCCGAGCTGGTCAGCCACCTGCACCTGCCGGTGCAGGCCGGCTCGGACCGGGTGCTCGCGGCCATGAAGCGCGGCCACACCGTCGAGGAGTACGTCGAGAAGATGGAGCGCATCCGCGCCCTGCGCCCGGAGATCAGCTTCTCCTCGGACTTCATCATCGGCTTCCCCGGCGAGACCGAGGCGGACTTCGAGGCCACCATGGACCTGATCCACCGCATAGGCTTCGACCACTCCTTCAGCTTCGTCTACTCGGCGCGCCCCGGCACCCCGGCGGCCAGCCTTCCGGACGACACGCCGGAAGCGGTCAAGAAGCAGCGCCTGTCGATCCTCCAGGAGCGCATCAACCAGCAGGCCATGCAGATCAGCCGGCGCATGGTGGGCACCACCCAGCGCATCCTGGTCACCGGCTTCTCGCCGAAGGACCCGGGCCAGCTCTCCGGGCGCACCGAGAACAACCGCGTGGTCAACTTCCGCGCCGCCAACCCCTTCGAGCTGATCGGCTACTTCGTCGACGTGGAGATCAGCGAGGCACTGCCCAACTCGCTGCGCGGCGAGCTGGCCTCCCCCGCTCGCTTCTGAGTGTCACGATTGCCCCGGCCAGCACCGGGGCAGTAAGCTGACCCCACATTCTCCCAGCACGGATCTCCCTGTCTTGAGCCAGCCATCTTCTCCGGCCAACCGCATCGTCACCCTGAACCTCGAGCCCAACGACCCGCGTCGCCTGGCCAACCTCTGCGGCCAGCGTGACGAGCACCTTAAGCTGGTCGAGTCACGCCTGGGCATCACGCTGCGCAACCGCGGCAACATCTTCCAGCTCGCCGGCCCGACCCATCGCGTCAAGGCGGCCGCCAACGTGCTGGAGCACCTCTACCGCGAGACCGAGGCCAGCGACCTGGAGCCGGACACCGTGCACCTCTTCCTGCAGGAGTCGGGCCTGGAGGCGCTGGACGAGGAGGAAGGCGGCGAGCCGGACGACGAGGTGCTGCTGCGCACCCCGCGCACGCTGATCAAGCCCCGCGGCCTCAACCAGCAGGGCTACGTGCAGAGCATCCGCGCCCACGACATCAACTTCGGTATCGGCCCGGCGGGCACCGGAAAGACCTACCTCGCCGTGGCCGCCGCGGTGGAGGCGCTCAACCAGCAGGAGGTGCGCCGCATCCTGCTGGTGCGCCCGGCCGTGGAGGCCGGCGAGAAGCTCGGCTTCCTGCCCGGCGACCTGGCCCAGAAGATCGACCCCTACCTGCGCCCGCTCTACGACGCCCTCTACGAGATGATCGGCTTCGAGCAGGTGGCCAAGCTGATCGAGCGCCAGGTGATCGAGATCGCTCCGCTGGCCTACATGCGCGGGCGCACCCTCAACAACGCCTTCATCATCCTCGACGAGAGCCAGAACACCACCCGCGAGCAGATGAAGATGTTCCTGACCCGCATCGGCTTCGGTTCCACCGCGGTGATCACCGGCGACGTCACCCAGGTTGACCTGCCCCGCGGCCAGACCTCGGGGCTGATCCAGGTGCTCGAGGTGCTCAAGGGCACTCCCGGCATCGGCGTGACCCACTTCGCCGCCAAGGACGTGGTGCGCCATCCGCTGGTGCAGCGCATCATCGAGGCCTATGACCACTTCGAGGCCGAGCAGGAAGCCTCCGAGCGCGCCCAGCGCGAGGAGCGCGAGGCCCAGCGGCAGGAGCGCCTGGAGCGCGTCCGGCAAGAGAAGCAGCGCCACGACGACGCGGGGCCCGCCGACTCATGAGCCCCCTGTTCGTCGACCGGCAGGTCGCCCTCGAGGCCGACGGCCTGCCGTCACAGGCCGAGCTCGAGGCCTGGGTGGCCGCGGTGCTGGCACGCCATGCCGATGAGCCGCGCCACGAGCTCACCATCCGCTTCGTCGATGACGCCGAGAGCCAGGCCCTCAATCGCGACTACCGCGGCAGGGACAGACCCACCAACGTGCTCTCCTTCCCCTTCGAGAGCCCGCCCGGGGTCGAGCTTCCGTTGCTTGGTGACCTGGTGGTCTGCCACCCGGTGGTGGTCCGCGAGGCCGCGGAGCAGGACAAGTCGCTGCGCGCTCACTACGCTCACATGGTGGTCCACGGCACCCTGCACCTGCTGGGTCATGACCACCTGGTGGAGACCGAGGCGGAGGCCATGGAGGCCCTCGAGCGTGAGATACTCGCGTCGCTGGGGTTCGCCGACCCCTATGCGCCGTCGAATCACGATTCCGATACCGAGGACGAGAGAGCCGACGCATGAGCGAAGACCGATCGAGCAGCCAGGGCAGCAAGTCCTGGCTCGACAAGCTGTTCAGCGCCCTGTCCAGCGACAGCGATGAGCCCAGCTCCCGCGACGAACTGCTGGAGTTCCTGCGCCAGGCAGGCACCCGCCTCAAGCTCGACCAGGACGCCATGATGATCATCGAGGGCGCCCTGAACATCAGTGACCAGCAGGTACGCGAGGTCCTCATCCCGCGTTCCCAGATCACCGCCATCGCCCTCGACCAGCCCCTCGAGGAGTACCTGCCGGTGATACTCGAGACCGGTCACTCCCGCTATCCGGTGATCGGCGAGAACCTCGACGAGGTCAAGGGGATCCTGCTGGCCAAGGACCTGCTGCCGCTGCTGCGTGGCGGCCAGGGGAACGGCCTGCCCTTCCAGCTCGACGAGGTGCTGCGACCGGCCATGTTCGTGCCCGAATCCAAGCGCCTCAACAGCCTGCTCAAGGAGTTCCAGGACACCCACAACCACATGGCGGTGGTGGTGGACGAGTATGGCGGCACGGCGGGCATCGTCACCATCGAGGACATCCTCGAGGAGATCGTCGGCGAGATCGAGGACGAGCACGACATCGACGAGGAGATCGATATCCGCGAGCTCGGGGACGAGCGCTACGCGATTCGCGCCCTGACCACCATCGAGGACTTCAACGACCGCTTCGGCACCCGCTTCTCGGACGACGAGTTCGACACCCTCGGCGGCCTGGTGATGCAGCGCTTCGGCCACCTGCCGGGCCGCGGCGAGCACACCGAGATCGGTGGCTGGCGCTTCACGGTACTCAATGCCGACAATCGCCGCATCCGCCTGCTCGAGGCCGAGCCCTGCGAGGAGAGCGCCGAGGAGTGACGCGGCCCCATGACCACGGACGGACACCATGGCTGACGCCCGACTGACCCCGGCACTGGGCTGCCTGGCGGCGCTGCTCGCCGGCGGCCTCACCACCCTCAGTGCCGCCCCCTTCTCGCTCTGGTGGCTGGGCCCGGTGGCCGCCGGTCTCGTCTACCTGGGCCTGCCGGTGCTGACGCCCGCCCAGGCCGCCCTTCGCGGCTGGTGCTACGGCCTGGGCCTGTTCGGCTCCGGGGCCTCCTGGGTCTACGTCTCGATCCATGACTACGGCTACACCGGCGTGCCCCTGGCGCTCTTCCTCACTGCGCTGTTCGTCGCCGGCCTGGCGCTGTTCTTCGCCGTCACCCTCTGGCTCTACCGGCGGCTGTGCGGGCCACGCCTCGCGGCACTGAGCTTCGCGGGCGCCTGGGTGCTGGGCGAGTGGCTGCGCACCTGGCTGTTCACCGGCTTCCCCTGGCTGCTGCTGGGCAGTGCCCAGGTCGACTCTCCGCTGGCGCCCTGGGCCCCGGTAGGCGGCGTCTACCTGCTCACGCTGATCACCGCCCTCACCGGTAGCCTCGGCGTCGAGCTCCTGCGGCGCCGCGCCTGGGCCGCCGCGCCGCTCGCCGCGCTGTGGCTACTGCCGCTGGCCCTGCCCGCCCAGTGGACCTCCCCCGCCGGCGAGCCGGTGCGCGTCGCCCTGCTTCAGGGCAACCTCCCCCAGCTGATCAAGTGGACCCCCGAGGGACAGCGCCGGGCGATCGACACCTACCTCTCGATGACCCGCGGGCTCGAGGCAGACGTCGACCTGGTGATCTGGCCCGAGGCCGCCCTGCCCATGTTCGAGGACCAGGCCGCCCCCTACCTCGACCGCGCCCGGGCCGGCCTGCCCACGGGCACCGACCTGCTCACCGGCATCCTGCAGCGTGACGACGACGGCCGCTACTACAACAGCGTCGTCGGTCGGGGCGACGTGGAGGGCGAGTACCGCAAGGCCCACCTGGTGCCCTTCGGCGAGTACCTGCCGCTGGAGAGCCTGCTGCGCGGGGCCATCGCCTTCTTCGACCTACCGGCGCCGACCATGGCCCCGGGACCGGCCGACCAGGCACCGATCCGCGCCGGCGAACTGACCATCGGCAACGCCATCTGCTACGAGATCATCTATGCCGACCTGGTGGCATCGCGGGCCCGCGACGCCGGCGTCCTGCTCACGGTCTCCAACGACACCTGGTTCGGCGCCTCCATCGGGCCGCTGCAGCACCTGCAGATGGCCCGCCTGCGGGCCCTGGAGAACGGCCGCCCGGTGGTACGCGCCACCAGCAATGGCGTCACCGCCCTGATCGACCCCCGGGGCCGGATCACGGCCCGGGCGCCGCAGTTCGAGGCCGCCGTCCTCGAGGGCGAGGTCACGCCCATGCAAGGCCTCACCCCCTTCACCCGCACGGGGAGCTGGCCCGCCTGGCTGCTGGCCGCCCTGCTGGTGCTGCCGGGGCTGCGGCTGCGGCTGCGGCTGCGCCGAGCGCCGAGCCAATAGCGGCCAAGCAGCCAAGCAGCCAAGCAGCCAAGCAGCCAAGCAGCCAAGCAGCCAAGCAGCCAAGCAGCCATCAGTGTGTGCTGCTCCCGAAAAAAGCAAACCCCGAGGTCATTGGCATCGGGGTTCGCTTGTAGCTCGGCGCTTGTAGCTCGGCGCTTACTTCTCGCCCAGCACCTCGGGGATGGTCATGCGCACATAGCGCCCCGGGGCCGGCTCGAGGATATCGAGTTCGCCATCACCGGGCTGGCGTGCCGGCACCAGCTTCTCGGTGTCCACATAGCCATTCTCGGTGATCCATGCCTGCCAGTGGGGCCACCAGGAGCCCTCATGGGGCTCGGCGCCCTCGAGCCACTCCTCGGGGGTCTCCGGCAGCGCGTCGTTGGTCCAGTAGCCGTACTTGTTCTTGCTGGGCGGGTTGACGATCCCGGCGATATGGCCGGAGCCGCCCAGCACGAACTTGACCGGGCCCTTGGGCAGCAGGGCACCATAGTAGGTGCTGTTCCACTTGGCGATGTGGTCCTCGCGGGTGGAGACGAAGTAGCTCGGCGTGGAGATCTTGCGCAGGTCGATCTTGACCCCGTCGAGCTCGATGCCACCTGGCTGGACCAGGCGGTTCTCCATGTACATGTGCCGCAGGTACCAGGCGTGGGTCCCGGCCGGCAGGTTGGTGCCGTCGGTGTTCCAGTAGAGCAGGTCGAAGGGGGCCGGCGCGTCGCCCTTCAGGTAGTTGTTGATGTAGAAGGACCAGAAGAGGTCGTTCTCGCGCAACAGGTTGAAGGAGTAGGCCATGACCCGGCCATCGAGGTAGCCGTCGCGCTCGAGCTTGGCCTCGATGCCCTCGAGCACCGGCTCGGAGAGGAAGACACCGATCTCGCCCGGGTCGCGGAAGTCCTGCAGGGTGGCCATGTAGGTCACCGACTTGACCTTGCGGCCACGCCGGGTGCTGGTCAGGTAGGCCACGGTCGAGGCGGCCAGGGTCCCGCCGATGCAGTAGCTCACCAAATTGACCGACTTCTCGCCGGAGGCCTGCTCGATGGCCCCCATGGCGGCGATGGGGCCCATCTGCATGTAGTCGGCCCAGGTCAGGTCACGCTGCTCGGGGCCGGGGTTGCGCCAGGAGATCAGGAAGACGGTGTGGCCCTGCTCCACCAGCCAGCGCACCAGGGAGTTGTCCTGGCGAAGGTCGAGGATGTAGTACTTGTTGATCCAGGGCGGCACTACCAGCAGCGGGGTCTTGTAGACCTGCTCGGTGGTCGGCGTGTACTGGATCAGCTGGATCAGCTCGTTCTCGTAGACCACCGCGCCGGGGGTGACGGCGATGTTCTCGCCGATCGCGAAGGCGCTGCGGTCGGTCATGGTGACATTGAGGCCCTCGGCGGAGTTGGCCAGGTCCTCGCGCAGCCGGGCCAGGCCCTCGACCAGGTTCTGGCCGCGGGTCTCCATGGTCTTGCGCATCACCTCGGGATTGGTGGTGACGAAGTTGGTCGGCGCCATGGCGTTGACCAGCTGGCGCGCGTAGAAACCGAGGTTGCGCTTCTGGTCCTCCGAGAGGCCATCCAGGCGCTCGATCAGCTCTTCCACCATGCGCGAGAACAGCAGGTACTGCTGCATGATCGCCAGGTAATAGGGATCGTCGCGCCAGGCATCGTCCCGGAAGCGGCGGTCGCCCTTGTCCGGCGTGATCAGCGGCTCGACCTCTTCGCCGGCTAGACTGCGCAGCGACTGCTGCCACAGCTGGAACTGGTCCTGGAGCAGCCGGGACTGGGTCTGCCACAGCAGGGGCGGGTTCTGCATCAGCGACTGGGCACCGGCCTGGAAGCACTGGCGCATGTCTTCATGGACCGATTCCGCGGCATCGCTGGGCACCATGCGTGCCAGCAGATCCTGCATCAAGGCCTTGTATTCCTCGCCGATCGCGGCGAGCTGGGCATTCCACGCCTCGAGCTCGGCCTGTGTCGGTGCTTGCACCCCTGACTGCATTGACCCCTCCTGTTATTCATGAAGGCCGGTGTTGCTGACGGCCAGGCACCGGCCTTAGGCCATCTACGTCTGGAACCGCATCACCTTGCGACGGGCAAGGCATGGCCAACAACGGCGCTGTCCGGCCCCCGAGATCCGGGCACCGGACAGGCGTGACTAGATTACCGTGATATCAGCGCTTGCGCGACGTGGACTGGCTGGTCGCCTTGGCGGGCTCATCCGACTTCGGCGCCTCGCCCTTGGCGGCCTGGCCGGCCTTCTCGGCCTGCTCGGCGAGCTGCTTGCCCGACTCGGCATAGAGCTTCTCGAGCTCGGCCTTGAACTCCAGGCTCATCTCGCTCATCGCCTTGGCATCCTCGAGCATCTGCTTGGAGAGCTCGTTCATCATCTCGGCCTGGCGGGTGCCGAAGTCGCGCATGCTCTCGGCATCGCTGACCTCGCTGGCGTCCCGCATGCGCTCGGTGCCCATCTGGCTGTAGCGCTTCATGGACTCCATCTGATACTGGGTCATCTTCTCCATGTTGTTCAGCATCAGGGAGTTGAGCTTGCGCATCGGTTCGAAGAACTGACGGGTCTGCTCGTTGAATGCGTCGATCATCTTGTCCTGCATGTCGAATCCCTCCTCGAGGATCGGTAACGAACGATTTGCTGCACTGCACAAAGCCTAGTCTGCCACCTGCTGTGTTGCAACCGTATTAATGGCGCCCCCAGCGAAGGTCGAATGGCCCCGCCGGCTTCCGCCGTCAGCTCTCGCGCTTGCTGCGGGAGCGGGCACTGGCCGTGGACTTGCGGGAGGAGCTGCCGGCGCTGGACTTCCCGGCTGAGCCGCCGGCGCTCTTTCCCGAACTCCCGGATTCCCCGCCTTCCGTCTTCTGGCCTTCCTTCTGCTCTCCGCTCGCTGTCCCGCTGCCGCTTCCCGCGGAACTGGCGGCCTTGGTCAGCATGTCGAGCATCATCTGCTGGTAGTTGCCGAAGCTGGACAGTCCCTGGGAAAGCCCCTGGGAAAGGTTCTGCGACAAGCCGGGCTGCTGCAGGAAGGGCTGCATCAGGCTCATCGGGTCGTACCCTTCCGTTCCCGACTCCATCTGCTTGTAGATCCGGTTCAGCAGGTCCTTCTGGAAGGCCTCCACGTCCGGCAGGCCCAGCGCCCGGCGAAACTCTTCGGGGGTCAGGTCGAACTCGACGTTGATCTTCATGGCGTCACTCTTGTGGATGGTCCCCTGAAGTGTAGCAGCCATGCCGGATGGCACGGCTCAGCGCAGTCTCGGAGTCGCTACCCGGACCTCGGCATTCTGGCCACGGTGACGCAGCAGGTGGTCCATCAGGGTCAGCGCCATCATCGCCTCGGCGATGGGCGTGGCGCGGATGCCCACGCAGGGGTCGTGGCGCCCCCGGGTGACCACCTCGACAGGATGGCCGTGGACGTCGATGCTGCGCCCCGGGGTGGTGATGCTGGAGGTGGGCTTGAGCGCCAGGTGGGCGATGATCGCCTGGCCGCTGGAGATGCCGCCGAGCACCCCGCCGGCATGGTTGGAGAGGAACCCCTCGGGGGTCATCTCGTCGCGATGCTCGCTGCCACGGCTGGCCACGGCGGCGAAGCCGTCGCCGATCTCCACGCCCTTGACCGCATTGATGCTCATCAGGCCGTGGGCCAGCTCGGCGTCCAGCCGGTCGAACACCGGCTCGCCGAGCCCGGGCGGCACGCCCTCGGCCACCACCGTGATCTTCGCCCCCACCGAGTCCTGGTCGCGTCGCAGCTGGTCCATGTAGGCCTCGAGCTCCGGCACGCGGCCCGGGTCGGGGCAGAAGAAGGGGTTCTCGTCCACCGCCTCCCACTGCCTGAAGTCGATGGCGATGGGGCCGAGCTGGCTCATGTAGCCGCGGACGGTGATGCCCCGCTCGGCAAGATACTTCTTGGCGATGGCGCCGGCCGCCACCCGCATGGCGGTCTCCCGGGCACTGGAGCGCCCGCCGCCGCGGTAGTCGCGGATGCCGTACTTGTGGTGGTAGCTGTAGTCGGCGTGGGCCGGGCGGAACTGATCCTTGATCTTCGAGTAGTCCCTGGAGCGCTGGTCGGTATTCTCGATCATCAGGCCGATGGTGGTGCCGGTGGTCACTCCCTCGAAGACCCCGGAGAGGATCCGCACCCGGTCGGGCTCACGCCGCTGGGTGGTGTGGCGGGAACTGCCGGGACGACGGCGATCCAGGTCGTGCTGCAGGTCCTCCTCGCTGAGGGGAAGTCCCGGCGGGCAGCCGTCGACGATGGCCCCCAGCGCGGGGCCATGGCTCTCGCCGAAGGTGGTGACGGTGAACAGCTTGCCGAAGGTGTTGCCGGACATGGGCGCTCCTCCTGGGTCGGGAGATGGGAATCAGGCGAAGGACGCCGCATGGGCGTCGAGTTCAGCGGCGCTCAGGGCGAATACCCCCTGGCCGCCGCGCTCGAATTCGAGCCACAGGAAGGGCACCTCGGGGAAGGCGGCCTCCAGGTGGTGGTCGGAGTTGCCGACCTCGACGATCAATATGCCCGCGTCGCTCAGGTAGTCGCGGGCCTCGCGCAGGATGCGCCGCACGATATCCAGGCCGTCGGCGCCGGCGCCCAGGGCGAGTGTCGGCTCATGGCGGAACTCTGCGGGCATGGTGGTGAGGTCGCGGGTATCCACGTAGGGCGGGTTGGAGACGATCAGGTCATAGCGCTGCCCGGCGAGCCCCGCGAAGAGGTCGGACTCCACCGCACGCACCCGCTCGCCCACCTCGTGGCGGGTGATGTTGAGGCGGGCCACGGCCAGGGCGTCGGGGCTGACGTCGGCCAGGTCGACCTCGCAGCCGGGCAGGTGCAGCGCCGTGGCGATGCCGATGCAGCCCGAGCCGGTGCAGAGGTCAAGCACGCGTGCCGGCGGCTCGACGGGAAACCAGGCGGCGAAGCCATGCTCGATCAGTTCGGCGATGGGCGAGCGGGGAATCAGCACCCGCTCGTCGACGCTGAAGGGGACACCGGCGAAGAAGGCCTCGCCCAGCAGGTAGGGCAGCGGACGGCGGGTCTCGATGCGGGCGCGAACCAGCGACACGATGCGGGCGCGCTCCATGGGCAGCAGCCGCGCCTCGAGGACCGCCGGGTCGACGTTCCAGGGCAGGTGCAGGGCGCCCAGCGTCAGCGCCACGGCCTCGTCCCAGGCGGAATCGGTGCCGTGTCCGTAGAAGAGGCTCGCCAGGTGGAACTCGCTGGCGGCCCAGCGCAGGCAGTCGCGCAGGGTGACCAGGCCATCGGCAAGGGCCTCGTCGCTCATCACGAGGGTGGAGGAAGACGCATCAGGGAGAGATTCAGCCACGGGGCATCCTGGAGTCGGAGGGTTCGGGTCGGGACGAGAGCCGATTGTAACCGGGGCCGCGGTTCACAGCCACGGCAGGGGCGGTATACTGGCGCTTTGCGTCACAAGCCGAATGCCCCATGAGTCGAGACCGCCACCCCCCGGACGAGGACGAGATCAGCGCCTTTCGCCAGGCCCTGAAAGAGGCCGGCGTGCGCCCGATCGCCAGCAACCGGGCCGACCCCGGGCGCCGGCGCGGGGGGGATCCCGCCGCGGCCGAGCGACGGGCCGCGGCGACCTCGGCCAGGGACGATCTCGCCGCGGCCGGCCGCACCTCGGATGGCCGGGTGGAGCCGGTGCGGCCCTCCGAGTTTCTCGATTTCGCGCTGCCCGACCTGCCCTGGCGCACCCGCCAGCAGCTCAAGCGCGGACGCATCGGCTGGGAAGCGGGGCTCGACCTGCATGGCCATACCCTCGAGGAAGCCCGTGCGGAACTGGAGGCCTT
>NZ_JAWSUJ010000024.1:0-46981 GCF_033549285.1 Halomonas sp. | reverse complement strand
GGTGACCGACTGCCTGACGCGCGCCGCCACCGCCGCCGCCCTGGGCGTCCAGGTCGCCGGCGCCGCCGAGAGCATTCCCGAGGCGACGGCAGTCGAGCGCGCCCTGCGCGACGGCCTGCCTGCGCCCCACCGCCACGACGAGGAGGCACCGTGAGCCATCCGATCATCTTCGACACCGACCCGGGCGTCGACGACGCCCAGGCCATCGCCATCGCCCTGCGCCATCCCGAGCTCGACCTGCTGGGGTTGACCACCACCTACGGCAACGTGGACGTGGAGACCGCCACCCACAATGCCCTGCTGCTCGCCGAACTCGCCGGGCGAGAGGTTCCCGTGGCCCAGGGCGCCGCGGCACCGCTGGTCAAGGCGCGCCATCCGCCGCCCGCCCACATCCATGGCGCCAACGGCCTGGGCGACATCGAGCTGCCGCCGGTCAGGGGACAGGCCGACCCGCGCAGCGCCGCGCAGTTCATCGTCGACACCCTGAATGCCCGGCCCGGCGAGGTCACCCTGGTGGCGGTGGGACCGGTGGGCAACCTGGCCGCGGCCCTGCAGCTCGACCCGACGATCATCGAGAAGGTCAAGCGGGTGGTGATCATGGGCGGCTCGATCCGCGAGGGCGGCAACGTCACCCCGGCGGCCGAGGCCAACATGTTCAACGACCCGGACGCCGCCGCGCGGGTCCTCACCGCCGGCTGGCCGCTGACCCTGGTGGGACTGGACGTCACCCACCGCTGCGTGCTCACCGGCGAGCACATGGCGCGAATCGAGGCCGGCCAGGGCGCCCTCGGCAAGGTGCTGGCGGGCAGCTACGGCTTCTACCGGGACTTCTACCGAGAGTTCCTGGGCATCGATGGCTGCTGCCCCCACGACAGCTGCGCCCTGGCCTGGCTGCTGTGCCCGGAGCTCTTCACCACCAGCCGCGGCCACCTGACCGTGGCGACGTCCGGGGATGCCGAGGGTCAGACGATCTTCGCCCCCGAGGGGCGCGGCTTCATCGAGGCGCGCTGGTCCCGCACCCCGCTGGTGGAGGTCTGCCTGGGCGTCGACGGCGAGGCCGTCAGCGACTGGATCGCCGATACCCTGGCCTGACGACCGAAAGGCGCCGGCAGGGCACGCGCTCCGGGCCCTGCCGGTCCCGCCCTCTGGCTAGCCGACGTGGAACTCGTCCGGCGCGTGGGTCTCGATCACCTCGAACTCCACATGGGTGACGCGGGCACCGTCGGGGCCCTTCCACAGCCACTCGGCGAGCCGCTTGACCGCCTCGCACTCGCCGCACATCAGCACCTCGACCCGCCCGTCCGGCAGGTTGATCGCGTGGCCGGTGATCCCGGCCCTGAGGGCCTGCTCCTGGGTCGCGCGGCGATACCAGACCCCCTGCACCTTGCCCGTCACCAGCGCTCTGGCGCAGCACTTGTCCATGGCCATCTCCTCTGTCGTCGCGATCGATAACGTGCCCCTTTCTACCAGCCGCGCCAGGCAGGGGACCAGCCCCCGGGCCTTCCCGTCCCGGGGCCGATGCCCTAGTCTTGTCACTATCCCCGGACGCCATACGGCCACAAGCCCTCCGCGGCCGAGGATCGCCCTACCCGGGCCGACACAATCACAATGATCATCCTCACGAGGGAGTTCCACCATGCCGGTCTTCGACCACCCCGAGTTCGACCACCATCAGCAGATCGTCTTCGGCAGCGACGAGGCGAGCGGCCTGCGCGCCATCATCGCCATCCACGATACCACTCGCGGCCCGGCCCTGGGCGGCCTGCGCATCTTCCCCTATGAAAGCGACGCCGAGGCACTCACCGACGTGCTGCGCCTCTCCCGCGGCATGACCTACAAGTCGGCGCTGGCCGACCTGCCGCTGGGCGGCGGCAAGGCGGTGATCATCGCCGACCCGCGCCGTGACAAGACGCCCGAGCTGCTGCGCGCCATGGGCCGGCTGGTCGATGGCCTGGGCGGCGCCTACATCACTGCCGAGGACTCGGGCAGCAGCGAGGCCGACATGCGGCGCATCGCCGAGGCCACCGAACACGTCGGCGGCCTGCCCCGCCACGGCGAAGCCTCGGGCGACCCCTCGCCCTTCACGGCCTGGGGGGTGTACTGCGCGCTGAAGAGCGCCGTCCGCCATGGGCTGGGGTGCGACGACCTCGCCGGCGTGCGCGTGGCGGTGCAGGGGGTCGGCAATGTCGGCGCCCACCTGGCACGCCACCTCCATGCCGCCGGCGCCCGGCTGGTGCTGACCGACGTCGACGCCGCGGCCCTGGCCCACCTCGCCGAGGAACTCGGTGCCGAGGCCGTGGCACCGGCCGCGATCGCCGATGCCGAGGTCTACGTCTTCGCGCCCTGCGCCCTGGGGGCCGCCCTCTCGGAAGAGGTGGTCGACCGGCTGAAGGCCAGGGTGGTCTGTGGGGCCGCCAACAACCAGCTGGCCTCCCCGGCGATCGCCGAGCGGCTGATGGCCCGCGGCATCCTCTATACCCCGGACTACGTGGCCAACGCGGGCGGGGTGATCGAGATCGCCTGGCAACGTCGCGATGACTACCGCCGCGAGGCCGTCATGGCGCATATCGAGGGGATCGGTGCCACCCTGGAGGAGATCTTCGTCCGCGCCGATCGCGAGGGCCTGAGTCCCGCCACCGTGGCCGACGACCTGGCCCGGGAGCGTTTCCGTCCAGCCGGCTGAGGCAGACTCTCGTGCCTGGTGTTATCACCCGAAGGCCGGCCATCGCCGGCCTTCGCTTCATGGCGCCCAGGCAGTGTCGCTCACTCCTCCAGCAGCTCGTGGCGCACCAGCACCGCGGAATTGCGCGGCACCACCGGCTTGCCCAGGGCCATCAGGTGGCACTTGGTGAAGGCGGCGCCGAACAGGAGGATGAGGGACGAATAGTAGACCCACAGCAGGATCATCACCACCGACCCGGCGGCGCCGTAGGTGGAGGCCGTGGCCGTATAGGCCAGGTAGATGGCGATGCCCCAACGGCCGAACGCGAACAGCACGGCGGTGACCACCGCGCCCACCAGCACGTCCTGCCAGCGCAGCACCACGTCCGGCAATACCTTGAAGATGGTGGCGAAGAGCGCGGCGATCACCATGAGCGAGACCAGGAACTCGGCGCCGGTGGTCAGCAGCCCGACGAAGGGCAGCAGGTCGTCGGCCGCCTGCAGCATGGCCCGTATCACCACCCCGAGCACCAGCGACACCAGCAGGATGAAGCCGATGGAGAGCACCACGGTCAGCGACAGCAGGCGATTCTTGAGGAACTTGAGGGCACTGTTGCTGCTGGGCCTGGCCGTCACGCCCCAGAGGGTATTCAGCGAGAACTGCATCTGGGCGAAGACGGTGGTGGCACCGACCAGCAGGGCTCCCACCCCGAGCAGCGTCGGCAGCAGGCCGGACTCCTCGATGCGCGACTGGGCCACGGCCTGCTCGATGGCGGCGGCGGCACCATGACCCATGGTGCCCTGCAGCTGGGCGACGATCTGCCCATGGGCGGCCTCCTCGCCGAGCACCACGCCGATCACCGTGACGGCGATGATCATCGTGGGCGCCAGGGAGAAAAGGGTATAGAAGGCCAGCGAGCCGGCATAGCTGAAGGCATTGCGCTCCAGCCAGAGCTTGGCAGCACTCCGCACCACCCGCCACCAGAACAGCCCCGCTTCCCTGATGGTCGTCATGCTCGCCTTGATCATGCCGTTCCCCGCGTCCCTGTCGTTTCTTTCAGCATACCCGAATGTAGCCGGCCCGCCGAGGCCGGCCCAATTGCAGCGGCCGTCGGGCCTGACCATAATGGGCTCCGCCATCCCGCCCCCTCTTCCCAGGAGCGCCCATGACCGCACCACCGGACGCCGACAGCCCTGCCGACTTCGATTGTCTGGTGTTCATCGGCCGTTTCCAGCCTCCCCATCTGGGGCACCTGGCGGTGATCCGCGAGGCGCTGCGCCACGCGCGCCAGGTCATCGTGCTGGTGGGTTCCGCCTGGCAGGCCCGCTCGCTGCGCAACCCCTGGCGCTACGAGGAGCGGCTGCGCATGCTGCGCAGCGCCTTCGAGGAGGAGGAGAATGCCCGGCTGGAGGTCGTGCCGCTGCTCGACGCCCTCTACAACAACGACGTCTGGGTGCGCGACGTCCAGCGCAAGGTGCGCGACATCGCCAGCCCCGAGCACGCCCGGCTGCCGCGCATCGGCCTGATCGGCGCCAGTCGGGGGCAGTCCAGCTACTACCTCGCCCTGTTCCCGCAGTGGGAATCGGTCAGCGTACCCCTGGTGGAGGGCATCTCGGCCAGCCGCATCCGCGAGCGGCTGTTCCGCTCCGCCGCCTCGGCGGAGGACTACCTGAGCACCCATGCCGCCCACGACCTGCCCCCCGGGGTGGTGGCGCGGATACGCGACTTCCTGGAGGAGGCGCCCTACGGCCAGCTGGTCGAGGAGCAGCACCTGCTGGACCAATACCGCCAGGCCTGGTCCCAGGCCCCCTACCCGCCGATCTTCGTCACCGTGAATGCCGTGGTGGTGCAGTCCGGCCATGTGCTGCTGGTCAGGCGCACGGCCGCGCCCGGCAAGGGGCTCTTCGCCCTGCCCGGCGGCTTCATCAGCCCCCATGAGCGGCTGATGGACGCCTGCCTGAGGGAGCTGCGCGAACGGGTCCGCCTCAAGGTGCCCGAGGCCGTGCTCAAGGGCTCGTTGCGCGGCCAGCGGCTGTTCGACGAACCCCACCGCAGCTGGCGGGGACGCACCCTGGCTGAGGCCTTCTACTTTGCCCTGCGTCCCGAGCAGCAGCTGCCCCAGCTCAAGCCGGTCCGGGGCGGCGACCATGCACGCTGGGTCCCCCTCGCCGACCTCGACCCCGAGGGGCTGTTCGAGGACCACTTCTTCATCATCCAGGACTTCCTGGGCCTGCCGGCCGACTTCGGCGGCCCCTAGCTCAGGAAAAGGATGTGATTTCCGTCGCGAGCGAAGAGAGACCGGTCACCGCCGGAGAGGAGCTACCGGCGTGTAGTGGCCTACATGAGGATAGCGACGATCCGCCGGGGGCCAGGCTATCGAGCGCAGCAGGAAATCGCACCTTTTCAGGCCTGGAGGAAGTCGCGAGGCAACTTCATCATCTGCCGCCACAGCTTCTCGACCCCAGGCTTGTGCACCAGCGAACAGCGGTAGAGGCGGATCTCCAGCGGCACGTCCCACTGCTCGCCCCCGGCGCGCACCAGGCGCCCTTCCTTGAGCTCCTGGCGGATGCAGAAGTCGGGTATCCAGGCCATGCCCATGCCCTGCATCACCATGCCCTTGAGTCCCTCGGCCATCGCCGTCTCGTAGACGGTTCTCAGGCGCATTCGCAGGGGGTCGTTCTTGAGCAGCATGCGTACGCTGCGCCCCAGGAAGGCGCCCTGGGTGTAGGCCAGATAGGGAATCGACTCCTGGCCCTCCAGCGGGAAGCGTGGCCGGCCCTGCTCGTCGGGCAGGCAGACCGGCAGCATCTTGACCTGGCCGATGGAGAAGGAGGGAAAGACCTCGGCATCGAGCTGCATGCTGGCGTAGGGGTCGTAGTAGGCGAGCATCAGGTCGCAGTTGCCCTCGCGCAGCACATGGATGGCATCGCCCACGTTCATGGCCACCAGGCGGGTCGGCAGCTCACCGAGGCCCTGCTGCAGCCGGGAGATCCACTGAGGGTAGAAGCTCAGCGCCAGGGAATGGGCGGCGACGATATCCAGCGCCTCGTTGGCCATGGCCAGGCCACGCAGGTGGCCGAGGCTCTCGTTGAGCTGCTCGACGATATTGCGGGCGGTGACCAGGAACAGCTGCCCCTCGGGGGTCAGGTCCACCGGGGTGGTCGACCGGTCGACCAGGGTCACGCCGACCGCCTGCTCCAGGGAGCGGATGCGGCGGCTGAAGGCCGGCTGGGTGACATGCCGCTGACGGGCCGAGGCGGAAAAGCTGCGCGTGCTGGCCAGGGCGACGAAGTCTTCCAGCCACTTGGTCTCGAGGTTCACCAGGACTCCCCAGGATGTCTGCGTGGACGACTCCCGCCAGGGAGCCTTCGAAGCCCGCTAATGTACCCCAGCGGCGGCCGGGACCCAAGGCACCTCACTGGATCGGCGAGAGCAGGTAGGCCGCCCGGGACAGCAGCTTGCGCCACAGGGGGCGACGGGTCAGCTCCTCGAGGGAGACGCGGCGGCAGTCGGTGAAGTCGTGCTCGAGCATCAGGCGCACCTCGGCGGCGAACTGCCGGTCGGGCACCACGGCGGTGATCTCGAAGTTGAGGCGGAAGGAGCGGTTGTCCAGGTTGACCGTACCGACACTGGCGGCGGCATCGTCGATCAGCATCACCTTCTGGTGCAGGAAACCCGGCTGGTAGCGGTAGACCTTGACCCCTGCCCGCAGCATGTCGGGCAGGAAGGAGAAGGCCGAGAGGAAGACCAGCAGGTGGTCGGGGCGTTCGGGCATCATGATGCGTATGTCCACCCCGCGCATCGCCGCCAGTCGCAGGGCATCCTGCACCCCCTGGTCGGGCACGAAGTAGGGGCTGGTGACCCAGAAACGCTCGTGGGCACTGTGGATCGCGTGCTGCACCAGCAGGCTCGCCGTCTCCTGATGATCCGCCGGCCCGGAGGGCACGATCACCACGTTCTGGTTGGCTTCCTCGCTCGGCCGGGGCGTCCAGGTCAGGGAGATCATCTCGCCGGTGGCCCAGTGCCAATCCTCCCAGAAGGCCTCCTGCAGGCCCAGCACGCTGGGGCCGGTCAGCTTGAGGTGGGTGTCGCGCCAGTGGCCGTGGCGGGGGTGCTGTCCGAGGTATTCGGTGCCGACGTTGAAGCCCCCCAGCCACCCTTCCCGGCCATCGACCACCAGCACCTTGCGGTGGTTGCGGAAGTTGAGCTGGAAGCGATGCTTGAAACCGCGGGAGGAACGGAAGGCGCTGACCTCTACCCCGGCCTCGGCGAGGTCGCGGAGGAAGCGATCGCCGAGGCCGCGGCTGCCGATCTCGTCATACAGGAAGTAGATGCGCACATCCCGCTCGGCGGCCCGCTGCAGGCGATGCTTGAGCTCGATGCCCAGGGAATCGTCGCGGACGATGAAGAACTGGATGAGGACGTACTCCTCGGCCGCCTCGATCCCGGCGAAGAGGCTGTCGAAGGTGGCCTCGCCGTCGATCAGCAGCGCCGCCCGATTGCCGCGGGTCAGCGGCATCATCGCCAGTTGTTCCACGGCGCGGATGTCCGCATCGCCGGGTTCGGGCAGGTAAGGGTCGAAGCGGTCGCGGTAGCGTTCCAGCAGGCGGCGCAGCACGGTGTCGCGCTCGCCACGGGCCGAGACATAGCCGTAGAAGCGCGGCCGGCCGAAGATCCAGTAGGCCGGAACCGCCACGTAGGGCATGGTGATCAGCGAGATGATCCAGGCAATGGCGCCCTGGGAGGTACGGCTCGACATCAGGGCCAGCACCGCCGAGACGAAGCCCAGCAGGTAGGTCAGGAAGATCGCCAGGCCGATCAGCCAGGAAGTCATGGTCGGATCCCCGTTCCGTGGGAGGACGACAGCGCCGTCCGGAAAGCAGTGACTTGCAGCATACCCCCAACGACGACGGCCCCACCAGATGGCGGGGCCGTCGTCAGCACGGGACGATCAGGCGCGCTCGGCGATGATCTCCTTCCACTTGGCGGGGCCGGTCTGGTGCACCGAGGTGCCCTGGCTGTCCACGGCCACGGTCACCGGCATGTCCTCCACCTCGAACTCGTAGATGGCTTCCATGCCCAGGTCCTCGAAGCCGACCACGCGGGCCTTCTTGATTGCCTGGGCAACCAGATAGGCGGAGCCGCCCACCGCCATCAGGTAGACCGCCCGGTTGTCGCGGATCGCCTCGATGGCCGCCTCGCCCCGCTCGGCCTTGCCGACCATGCCCAGCAGGCCGGTCTCCTCGAGCATGGTGCGGGTGAACTTGTCCATGCGCGTCGCCGTGGTCGGGCCGGCCGGACCGACGACCTCGTCACGCACCGGATCCACCGGTCCCACGTAGTAGATGAAGCGCCCCTTCAGGTCCACGGGCAACGGCTCGCCCTTGGCGATCATGTCGACCATGCGCTTGTGGGCGGCATCGCGACCGGTGAGCAGCTTGCCGTTGAGCAGCAGGGTATCGCCGGGCTGCCAGGTCCGTACCTCGTCGGGGGTCACGCTGTCGAGGTCGACGCGCTTGACGTTGTCGCCGGCCTCGCGGGTGATCTCCGGCCAGTCCTCGAGCTTCGGTGCCGGCAGTGCCGCGGGACCTGAGCCGTCGAGGGTGAAATGGGCGTGGCGGGTGGCGGCGCAGTTGGGAATGATCGCCACCGGCTTGTTGGCGGCGTGGGTCGGGAACTCCTTGACCTTGATATCGAGCACCGTGGTCAGGCCACCGAGGCCCTGGGCGCCGATGCCGCTCCGGTTGACCTTGTCGAACAGCTCCAGGCGCAGCTCCTCGGCACGATTGGCCGGGCCGCGGGCCTGGAGATCCTGGATGTCGATGGGGTCGAGCAGCGCTTCCTTGGCGATCTCCATGGCCTTCTCGGCAGTGCCGCCGATGCCGATGCCGAGCATGCCCGGCGGGCACCAGCCGGCCCCCATCTTGGGCAGCTGCTCCATCACCCAGTCGACCACATTGTCGGAGGGGTTGAGCATGGCGAACTTCGACTTCGCCTCGCTGCCGCCCCCCTTGGCCGCCACATGCACCTCGACGGTGTCGCCGGGCACCAGCTTGTGGTGGATGACCGCCGGGGTGTTGTCGCCGGTGTTCTTGCGGGCGCCGTCCGGGTCGGCCAGCACCGAGGCGCGCAGCACGTTGTCGGGCAGCTGGTAGGCGCGCCGCACGCCCTCGTTGATCATGTCGTCGAGGCTCATGTCGGCCTCGAAGCGCACATTCATGCCCACATGCACGAAGACCGTGACGATGCCGGTGTCCTGGCAGATCGGCCGCTTGCCGAAGGCGCACATCCGCGAGTTGATCAGGATCTGGGCGATGGCGTCCTTGGCCGCCGGGTTCTCCTCGCGCTCGTAGGCCGCCGCCATGGCGTCGATGAAGTCCTTGGGGTGGTAGTAGGAGATGTACTGAAGGGCATCGGCGACGCTCTGGATCAGGTCGTCCTGGCGAATCACGGTCATGGGCAAGGGACTCCTTGGCGTTATCGGCATGCCCGCGTCAAGGCGATGCGGGGTCGCTGCGGCGGGCTTGAACGGCAGGCATTATACCCCACCCTCCCGGCTGTCGACATTGCTGTGGCCGAAGGTCTGAGCTGATGTAAGTGAACTACAAGGTAGATAACGGTATAAAGTTTATCCCGATGATCAACCAGCGGGCTGGCAGCAGGGACAGAGATAGAGCCGTCGGGAGGCCACCCTCACCCGCTCGATGGCCGTGCCGCAGGCGTGGCACGGCAGGCCCTCGCGCTCGAACACGGCGAAGCGCCAGCGCCGCCGGGTGGCTCCCAGGGTACGGTCGGCAGCGGCCCAGTCGGCACGATTGGTCACCCCGGCCTGCTCGTAGGCCTGGCGTGTCACTGCAAGGATGCACGCCGCCAGGCGCGTCAGGGCGCCCTCTTCCAGATCCCCCGCCCGAACCTTGAAGTGCAGTCCGGCGAAGAACAGGATCTCGGCACGCAGGTAGTTGCCGATACCGGCGAACAGCGACTGGTCGAGCAGCAGCCCGCCCAGCCCTCGCCGCCGGAAGCGCGGCTCGAGAAGCCGCGCCCTGGCCTGCCCCACCGTCACGCCGTGGGTCAGCAGGTCGGGGCCGAGCCGCGACAGGAAGGGGTGGTCGCCGATTCTCCCCTCGTCCCACAGCGAGACGTCCGAGGCGCTGTAGAGGCTCGCCGCCCTGCCCTGCGTCACCAGGCGGACACGCAACGAACGGTTGGTGTCCGGCTCGCGGTCGGCGGCGTGAAGCTTCCAGACCCCGTAGAGCTGGTTGTGGGAGTAGAGCACGCGACCGTCGTCGAAGCGTATCAGCAGCGCCTTGCCCCAGCTGTCGACCGCGGTGACCCGCCGCCCCACCAGCGAGGCGGCCTGGCCGGCCAGCTCAGGGAACGCGAACCAGGCGTCGTCGAGCCGCCGGCCGGCGAGCTGGCGATGCACGCAGTCGGCGGCACGACGGATCTCGGGGCCTTCGGGCATGGCGGGCGCCCGTCAGGCGGAACCCAGGAGCAGCTGGCGCTCCTTGAGCTCATGCAGACGGTCGCGCAGCCGGGCGGCCTCCTCGAACTCCAGGTTCTGCGCCGCCTCGTGCATCCCGTCCTCGGTTCGCGAGATCTCCTTGATCAGCTCGCTTGGCGACAGCTCCGCGGGGTCGTAGAGGGCCTCGCGCTCGGCCACCTTGCGTTCGCCCTTGCGCCCCTTCTTCTTCCCGGGCGTCTGGGCGGCCTCCATGATGTCGGCCACCGAGCGCGTCACCGTGGTCGGCGTGATGCCGTGGGCCGCATTATGGGCGATCTGCTTGTCGCGACGGCGCTGGGTCTCGTCCATGGCGCGGCGCATGGAGTCGGTGATCCGGTCGCCGTAGAGGATCGCCTTGCCGTGGGCGTTGCGTGCCGCCCGGCCCATGGTCTGGATCAGCGAGCGCTCGTTGCGCAGGAAGCCCTCCTTGTCGGCATCGAGGATCGCCACCAGGGAGACCTCGGGAATGTCGAGCCCCTCGCGCAGCAGGTTGATCCCCACCAGGACGTCGAACTTGCCCAGGCGCAGGTCACGGATGATCTCCACCCGCTCCACGGTGTCGATGTCCGAGTGCAGGTAGCGCACCCGCACGTCGTGCTCATCCAGGTACTCGGTGAGGTCCTCGGCCATGCGCTTGGTGAGGGTGGTGACCAGCACCCGCTCACCCACCTCGCTGCGCAGGCGGATCTCCGAGAGCAGGTCGTCCACCTGGGTGGAGGCCGGGCGCACCTCGATCTCGGGGTCCAGCAGGCCGGTGGGGCGCACCACCTGTTCCACCACCTGGCCGGCATGCTCGGCCTCGTAGGGCCCGGGCGTGGCCGAGACGAAGATGGTCTGCGGACAGATGCGCTCCCACTCCTCGAACTTCATCGGCCGGTTGTCGAGCGCCGAGGGCAGCCGGAAGCCGTACTCCACCAGCGTCTCCTTGCGCGAGCGGTCGCCCTTGTACATGCCGCCCACCTGGGGAACGCTGACGTGGCTCTCGTCGATGAACAGCAGGGCATCACTGGGCAGGTAGTCGAAGAAGGTCGGTGGCGGCTCGCCGGGGTTGCGCCCGGAGAGGTAGCGCGAGTAGTTCTCGATGCCGTTGCAGTAGCCGAGCTCGAGCATCATCTCGATATCGTATAGGGTGCGCTGCTCCAGGCGCTGGGCCTCGACCAGCCTGTCGTGCTTGCGCAGCCAGTCCAGCCGCTCCACCAGCTCCGCCTTGATCGCGTCGATGGCGCCGAGGATGGTCTCCCGGGGCGTGACGTAGTGTGACTTGGGGTAGATGGTCATGCGCGGCACCCGGCCCCGCACCTCGCCGGTGAGCGGGTCGAAGAGGCTGATGGTGTCGATCTCGTCATCGAAGAGCTCGACGCGGACCGCCTCGTCCTCGGCGTCGGCCGGGAAGATGTCGATGACATCGCCGCGCACCCGGTAGGTGCCACGCCTGAAGTCCATGTCGTTGCGCGTGTACTGCAGCTCCGCCAGGCGACGCAGGAACTTGCGCTGGTCGATCAGCTCGCCGCGGGTGAAGTGCAGGCGCATCTTCAGGTACTGGTCGGGATCCCCCAGGCCATAGATCGCCGACACCGAGACCACGATGATGGCGTCGCGACGCTCCAGCAGCGCCTTGGTGGCCGAGAGGCGCATCTGCTCGATATGGTCGTTGATCGAGGCATCCTTCTCGATGAAGGTGTCTGACGAGGGCACGTAGGCCTCGGGCTGGTAGTAGTCGTAGTAGGAGACGAAGTACTCCACGGCGTTGTCGGGAAAGAACGCCTTGAACTCGCCGTAGAGCTGCGCCGCCAGGGTCTTGTTGGGCGCCATGACGATGGTGGGGCGCTGCAGGCGCTCGACCACGTTGGCCATGGTGAAGGTCTTGCCGGAGCCGGTCACCCCGAGCAGCGTCTGGTGCGCCAGCCCCGACTCCAGCCCGCTGACCAGTTCCCGGATGGCGGTGGGCTGGTCGCCGGCGGGCTGGAACTTGGACTGCAGACGGAAGGGCTTGCTCATGGCGGCTCCAGGGACGGGGCGGGCGCCTGGGCGGCGCCCGGGGTAAGACATGCTCTGGCCCGGGATCAGGCCTCGGCGGTGCTATCGACGGTGCGGGTGGTCACCTCCACGGTGGACGTGGTCATCAACCGGTGGATCGGGCACTTGTGGCTGATCTCCTCCAGGCGAGCCCGCTGCTCGGGGTCCTCGATGCCATGGAAGGTCATCGCCACGTCGAGCCGGTAGGTCCCGTGGCGCTCCTCGCTGTCGTCCCGGTTGACCGTCACGCTGACGCCCGTCAGCGGCCACTTCTTGCGCCGGGCATACATCTGCGAGGTGATCGCCTTGCAGGCACCGAGCGAGAGGTCGAAGTAGTCATGGGGGTCCGGGGCACTCCCCTCGCCGCCATAGGCCTCGTCCACGTCGACGAAGAGGTCGTCGAAACCGTCAAGCTCGACCCGCTGGCGATAGATATGGTTGCGCTCACTGACGACTTCAATGGTCTTCTTCATCACTTGACCTCGATACCCAGATTGAGAGATTGCACCGCCTCGATAAGCGCCTCGCGCCTGACGCGCCCCTCCACCTCGGCTCCGTGGCGGCCGACCTCGACACTGTCGACGCCGTCCAGCATCATCAGGGCGGTGGTGATGCGATTGACCTGGTCGGCGTTCTCGACGCCCTGGAAGTTCAATGACTGATGGGCCATGGGCGGCTCCTGACGCGGCATGAATGAGCGGGAAGGCCCGAGTCTAGCATGCCACCGGAGCGCCAGGCAGCGCCTTGCAATGCCGCCTCCCCGCCCGCACCTAGTGAACATGACCAAGCCTGACGCCGAACCCAGAGGAGCCCGGAGATGATGGATTGGATCGCTGCCACCGGCGGTCGGCAGGAGGCCGAATATCGGGTGACCTTCGAGACCCCCGATGGGCCGCGGCTGGCCCTGGACAGCACCGTGATGACGCCCCTCGCCCACCTCGGGGTGCTGGACGTCGAGGGCCCCGATGCCGAGACCTTCCTGCAGGGCCAGACCAGCGCCCAGCTCTCGCTGGCCGACGGCGACCTCGCCCCGCTGACCTGCTTCTGCACGCCCAAGGGGCGGATGCTGGCCAATGCGCAGCTGCTGCGCGTCGCCCCGGTCCACTACCGACTGGTGATGCACGCCAGCCTGGTGGGCTCGCTGGCCGAGCACCTGAAGAAGTTCGCCCCCTTCTACAAGGTCGAACTGCACGAACGCGACGACCTGGCCCTGCTGGGGCTGATCGGCCACGAGGCCGCGGCACTGGCCGAGGTGCGCTTCGACCTCCTGCCGCCCCGACCCTGGCACCAGGCCGGGGATGAGCAGCACCAGCTGCTGGCGCATCCCGGACCGCGGCCACGCCTGCTGGCCTGCCTGCCGGCCGATGGGGCCGAGGAGGCCTGGAACTGGCTGAAGGCGCACGCCACGCCGGTCGACAACGCGGTGTGGCGCCTGCATGACATCCAGTCGGGCCTGGCCTGGCTCGAGACCGACCAGCGCGACACCTACCTGCCACAGATGCTCAACTGGGAGGCTCTCGGCGGCATCAGCTTCAAGAAGGGGTGCTATACCGGCCAGGAGGTGGTCGCCCGGGCGCACTTCCGCGGCCAGGTCAAGAAGCGGCTGGTGCGTGCCCAGCTCGACGGCGGCCTGCTGCCGGAGCCCGGCAGCGCCATCGAGGACGCCGACGACCGGCGCCTCGGCGAGGTGCTCTGTGCCGAACTGGACGCCTATGGCGAGGCCGAGGTGCTGGCGGTGATGAGTACCCGGGAGCCCGCCCTGCCGCTGCGCTGCGCCGGCCAGAAGCTCAAGCTGCTCAAGCTGCCCTACCCCGTCGAGCGCCTGGACCCGGAGAGCCTGGCGGAAGGGACATAGTCAGCAGCTGAACAGGCGGCGGGCAGTGGCGGTGCAGTCCGTCGCCACCCTGTCCACGTCCTGACCTCGCAGCCTGGCCACCACCCGGCAGACCTCCGCCACCCGTGCCGGCTCGTTGCGCTCGCCTCGGTGGCCCGCCAGCGGCATGTCGGGGCTGTCGGTCTCGAGCACATAGCCATCGTCGGGCAGGCTCTCCACCGCCCGCTGCAGGCGTTTCGCCCGCTCGAAGGTCACCGCGCCGCCCAGGCCGACGAGAAACCCCAGGTCGAGGAACTTGCTGGCCTGCTCCGGAGACCCGGCGAAGGCGTGGATCAGCCCGCCGGCGGGGAGCGCCAGCTGACGCAGGCGCTTGGCCACCTGGTCGTTGGCCCGCACGCAGTGGATCACCACCGGCAGCGCCCTCACCTTGGCCAGGCAAAGCTGGGCATCGAACAGCCGCCACTGGTCGTCCAGGGTATCGGCGAAGCGGGCATCGATGCCGCACTCGCCCACTGCCAGCACCTGCGGATGCTCGTCCAGCGCCGCCTCCAGCGCCGCCAGGTCCCCCTCGCAATGCTCGTCCATGAAGTACGGATGGAGCCCCAGGCAGACGCTGACGTCGTCCCGCTCCCCCAGCGCCAGCACTTTGGGCCAGCGGGTCCGGGTGGTGCCCGGCACCACGAAATGCGCCACGCCCATCGCCCTGGCCCGCTCGATCACCGCCTCGCGGTCGGTATCGAAGTCGGGGAAGTCCAGATGGCAGTGGGCGTCGATGAGCATGGAGACAAGCTACAAGGAGCAAGGAGCAAGGAGCAAGGAAAAAACACCAGCCTTGCTGAGCGCTCGAAGCGAGGGGCGACGGGGGCGGGCCGAAGAGGAGGTCCTATGCCAGGGATGGCATCGGTAGCGCCCAGGGAGGGGTTCACAGCGCCTCCTCGAAGAGCCCGCCGCCGGATCAGCCACGAGCGATCCGGCGACATGCAGCCAAAGCTTCAATGCTCCCGGGTGGGCTGGAAGCGAATCTCCGGCCAGCGCTCCTGGGTCATCTGCAGGTTCACGCGCGTCGGGGCGATGTAGGTCAGGTAGCCGCCGCCGTCGATGGCCAGGTTGGTGCTCGCCTTGCGCTTGAACTCCTCGAGCTTCTTGGCGTCGTCGCTGTAGATCCAGCGGGCGGTGTTGACGTTCACCCCTTCATAGACACAATCGACCTTGTACTCCTCCTTGAGGCGGTGGGCGACCACGTCGAACTGCAGGGTGCCCACGGCGCCCAGTATCAGGTCGTTGTTGTCTAGCGGCATGAACACCTGGGTGGCACCCTCCTCGGAGAGCTGCTGCAGGCCCTTCTGCAGCGCCTTCATCTTCAGCGGGTCCTTGAGGCGCACGCGCTTGAAGAGCTCCGGGGCGAAGTGCGGGATGCCGGTGAAACGCATGTCCTCGCCCTGGGTGAAGGTGTCGCCGATCTGGATGGTGCCGTGGTTGTGCAGGCCGATGATGTCGCCGGGCCAGGCCTCCTCCACCTGGGAGCGGTCCGAGGCCATGAAGGTCAGGGCATCGGCAATCTTGACGTCCTTGCCGATGCGCACGTGGCGCATCTTCATGTTCTTCTCGTACTTGCCCGAGCAGACCCGCAGGAAGGCGATGCGATCCCGGTGGTTGGGGTCCATGTTGGCCTGGATCTTGAAGACGAAGCCGGTGAAGCGCTCGTCATCGGCCTCCACCGTGCGGGTATCGGTCTCCCGCGGCTGGGGCGGCGGGGCGTACTCGACGAAGCCGTCGAGCATCTCGCGCACCCCGAAGTTGCCCATGGCGGTCCCGAAGTAGACCGGCGACAGCTCGCCCCGCAGGTAGGCCCCGTGGTCGAACTCATGGGAAGCGCCACGCACCAGTTCCACCTCCATGCGCAGCTCCTCGGCCTGCTCCTCGCCGAGCACCGAATCCACCTCGGGATTGTCGAGCCCTTCGATGCGCCGGTCGTCGGGGATCTGGCTGCCCTGCCCCTGTGTGTAGAGGTGAATCACGTCGTTGTGGAGGTGATAGACGCCCTTGAAGTGGCGGCCCATGCCGATCGGCCAGGTCATGGGGGCACACTGGATGTTCAGCACCTCCTCGACCTCGTCCATCACCTCGACGGGATCGCGGACATCGCGGTCCATCTTGTTGATGAAGGTGAGGATCGGCGTGGTGCGCAGGCGACACACCTCCATCAGCTTGATGGTCCGCGCCTCGACGCCCTTGGCGCCGTCGATCACCATCAGCGCCGAGTCCACCGCGGTCAGGGTGCGGTAGGTATCCTCGGAGAAGTCCTCGTGGCCGGGCGTGTCGAGCAGGTTGACGATGCGCCCGCCGTAGGGGAACTGCATCACCGAGGTGGTCACCGAGATGCCGCGCTCCTGCTCCATCTTCATCCAGTCGGAGGTGGCGTGGCGGTCGTTGCGCTTGCTCTTCACCGAACCGGCCATCTGGATGGCGTTGCCGAACAGCAGCATCTTCTCGGTGATGGTGGTCTTGCCTGCGTCGGGGTGCGAGATGATCGCAAAGGTGCGTCGAAGCCCGACTTCACGGGCCAGGGTGGGGTTTGACATCAATGCAGTGCCTGGTCAGGACTCGAATGGGATCTCGAATAGGCGACCATGATACCGCGACAGCCGGTGGCTCTGCACCCCGCACCACCCGCAGGCACGGCTCAGTGCTCGCCCCTATCGGGGACAACGATCGATGATGAGCAGGGTCCTTTCATCGATCCCCAGCGTCACCAGGGGGTCCGAGACCCCCGCTTCCCTGAGCCAGCGTAGCTGCAGCCGGTAGGCTTCCCCCTCGAGGATGCCACGGGTCCTGAAGCCGATATCCTCTGCATTGTGGACCTGGAAATGGTGGACCAGCTCATGAAGCAGATAACTCCTGTCGACGAGATCGTCACTCTCGAATTCGGTATCGAGATAGATGATCTTCTCGGCAGGGTCATAGGCCCCCTTGACCAGGGTCCCCCGTTGCTCCGGAAAGTCGGGAAAGCAACGCTGCTGAAGCCGGGACTGACTCTCGAACAGGATTCCCGGTATCGGCGGTTCCCGGTAGTCCGTCCGCGCGGCCAGCCAGGCACTCAGCTCCCTGACCTGAGGCTCAAGGGAAAACGGTTGCCTGGCGTCCGGGAGGGCAGGCGCCGACGATACAGGAAGGGGAACGGCCAGCAGAATGGTGCAAAGCAGCCAGCCCGCCCGCCGGCAACGCCTGCATAAGGTGTCCATCACCGCAGTCTAGCCGACCCTGGCAGCCCAGGGAGAAAAAGCCCCGGTCGAGCCGCGAAAACGACGACCGGTCCTCGAAATCCTCCGATCCTGGTCGTGAGTGTCGTCTACCAGGGCAGTGACTCGCCGTTGCTGTGCCAGAAGCCGCCGCTGGTCGCCAGTGTAAGGGCCGCGATGCGCTCGGCGATGCCCGCGGCGGCCTGCTCCGGGGTGATCAGGCCGCCGAAGTTGACCATCCGCGTCTGCACGTAGCCTGGATGCAGCTGGGCAACGGCGATGCCCCGCGGGGCCAGGTCCACCGCCAGCGACTTGCCGAAGGCGTTCAGCGCCGCCTTGGAGGCGCGGTAGCCATAGCGGCCGCCGGAGTCGTTGTCGGCGATGGAGCCCATGCGACTGGTGATGTTGGCGACCTTGGCGCCCTCGCCCAGGCACGGCAGCAGCGCCTCGGTCACCCGCAGCGGGGCATAGGCATTGACCTCCATCTGGGCGCGGATGGCGTCGAAATCGAGCGCCCCCAGCGACTCGTCGTGAAGCATGCCGGCATTGTTGATCAGCAGGTCCAGCGGCTGGTCGGCGAGCGCCTCGGCGAGCCGGGCGACATCCCCCTCCCGGGTGACGTCGATACCGTCGATGACCCGATCGGCCACCTCCGTGAGCTCGGGGGAGGCGTGGCGGCAGACACCGATCACCCGCCAGCCTGCCTGGTGGTAGTGGCGCGCCAGCGCCAGTCCGACGCCGCGATTGGCGCCGGTGACCAGTACGATGGAAGCCATGTCGTCTCCTCTCGAAGGGCCGGGATCAGTCCCAGGCCGGGGCGAAGTCCGGGTCGGCGATGCGCTCGCCGCGATCCAGGCCGGCGATGGCCTCGAGTTCGTCCTCGTCCAGGGTAAGGTCGAGCGCCGCCAGGTTGCCCCCCAGGTGCTCGCGACGGGTGGACGACGGGATGGACACCACGCCACGCGACCGGGTCCAGGCCAGGGCCACCTGGGCCGGCGTGACGCCATGGGCCTCGGCGATGCCCTTCAGGGTGTCGTCCTCCAGTACCTTGCCCACGGCCAGCGGCATGTAGCCGGTCACCGTCAGGCCGCGTGCCTGGCAGTGCTCGACTACCGCGCGGTTCTGCAGGAAGGGGTGCACCTCGACCTGATTGGTCAGCAGCGCCTGCGGGCCGAGGATCTCCAGGGCCCGGTCGAGCTGGGCGATGGTGAAGTTGGAGACCCCGATGTGGCGTGCCTGGCCGGCCTGCTGCACCTCGCGCAGGGCCGTCAGGGTGTCGGCCATGGGCACGGCATCGTCCGGCGAGGGCCAGTGGATCAGCAGCAGGTCGACGTAGTCGGTGCCGAGCCTCTCCAGGCTCTCCCGGACGCTCGCCTTCAGGGATTCGGGCTCGAGGCGGTCGTGCCACACCTTGGTGGTGAGGAAGAGTTCCTCCCGGGGCACCTCGCTCTCGGCGATGGCCGCGCCCACGTCCTGCTCGTTGTCGTACATCTGGGCGGTGTCGATGTGGCGAAACCCGAGCGCCAGGGCATCGTGGATCACCCGCTTGAGGGTGTCGCCCTGGAGGCGAAAGGTCCCGAGGCCGGGATTGGGCAGTGTCGGGGTGCTCATAAGATCTCCTTCTCGTGTCAGGGTGTCGATGCGACTCCCTCCTAGATGCGGCGGTCCAGGCGGGACTTCAAGGGCCGGCATGCCTCGGGGCCGTCCCGCCCGCCGAGCCTGGCCTACACTGATGGCCATCATCGGGCATCGCGATCTCCTCCGCGGCCACGGGAAAAGGACCCGGCATGGAACCCAATCACCGCTTCAACGTGACCTATCTGATCATCGCCGTGATGCTCTTCCTGACCTTCCAGAGCGTCTATCGCGACTGGCAGACCACCGAGCCCATTCCCTACTCGGAATTCACCCGGCTGCTGGAGGAGGGACAGATCGCCGAGGTGCAGGTCGGCGACGACCGCCTCACCGGCACCTTCACCGCCCCCCTGCCCGACGGGCGCACCGCCTTCACCACCAACCGCGTCCCGCCCGACCTGGCCGACCAGCTGGCACAGCACGACGTCACCTTCAACGGCCGCCCGGCGAGTCCCTTCCTCACCGTCCTGCTCTCCTGGTTCCTGCCGCTGGTACTGCTGTTCGCGATCTGGTCGCTGCTGATCCGCCGGATGACCGGCGGCGGCGGGATCGGCGGCATGATGTCCATCGGCAAGTCCAAGGCCAAGGTCTACGTGGAGACCTCCACCAAGGTCACCTTCGAGGATGTCGCCGGGGTCGACGAGGCCAAGAACGAGCTCCAGGAGGTGGTGGCCTTCCTGCGTGACCCCGAGCGCTACGGCCGGCTCGGCGCCCATATCCCCAAGGGCATCCTGCTGGTCGGCCCGCCGGGCACCGGCAAGACGCTGCTGGCCCGGGCCGTGGCGGGGGAAGCCGGGGTACCCTTCTTCTCCATCTCCGGCTCGGAGTTCGTCGAGATGTTCGTCGGCGTCGGCGCCGCGCGGGTCCGCGACCTCTTCGAGCAGGCCGGCAAGGCCAAGCCCTGCATCATCTTCATCGACGAACTGGACGCCCTGGGCCGTGCCCGGGGGCCGGGCGGCATGAGCGGCCAGGACGAGAAGGAGCAGACGCTCAACCAGCTGCTCTCCGAGCTCGACGGCTTCGACCCCTCCACGGGCATCGTGCTGCTCGCCGCCACCAACCGGCCGGAGATCCTCGACCCCGCCCTGCTGCGCGCCGGCCGCTTCGACCGCCAGGTGCTGGTCGACCGTCCCGAGCGCAAGGGCCGCCGGCAGATACTCGAGGTGCATATCGGCCGGATCCGCTCGCTGGCCGCCGACGTGGACCTGGACCATATCGCCTCGCTGACCCCCGGCTTCACCGGGGCAGACCTTGCCAACCTGGTCAACGAGGCCGCCCTGCTGGCGACCCGCCGGGACAGCGAGGAGGTGGCCATGGAGGACTTCACCAACGCCATCGAGCGCATCGTCGCCGGCCTGGAGAAGAAGAGCCGCCTGCTCAACGACCACGAGCGGTCCGTGGTGGCCCATCACGAGATGGGCCACGCCCTGGTGGCCGCCTCCCTGCCGGGCATGGACCCGGTGCACAAGGTCTCGATCATCCCCCGCGGCGTCGGCGCGCTGGGCTACACCATCCAGCGGCCCACCGAGGACCGCTTCCTGCAGACCGTCAGCGACCTGAAATACCGCATGGCCGTGCTGATGGGCGGCCGTGCCGCCGAACGGCTGATCTTCGACGAGATCTCCACCGGCGCCGCCGACGACCTGGCCAAGGTCACCGAGATCGCCCGTGACATGGCGACCCGTTTCGGCATGGCGGACGAGGCCGGCCAGGTGGTCTACGAGAAGGACCGCCAGGCCTTCCTGGGCGACGTCTACGGCACCAGCCAGCAGCATGACTACTCCGAGGCCACCGCCCGGGAGATCGACCTCGCGGTGCGCCAGCTGGTGGACGAGGCCTACGCCCTGGCCCGTGAGACCCTCGCCGCCCGTCGCCAGGACCTGGAGGCCGGCGCCGCCCTGCTGCTCGAGCGCGAGACGCTCACCGCCGACGAGTACCCGCCGATGAAGCCCTCGCTCCCCGCCGAGAAGACTTCCCCCCCTCAGACCCCGAAGGGATAGGTGTCGGGGATCGCCTCGCGCTGCCAGCTCGATCCCGGCGCCAGCGGCTCGACGGCCGTGGTCTCGTCCAGGTGGTAGAGCGCATCGAACTGCTCGGCCAGGCGGGCGTGGAAATAGTGGCTGGGCCGCTCGGTCTCGGGACGATAGATCACCCCGATCGCCCGTTCCAGCAGGCTCTCCTTCAAGGGCTCGGCCCGCGCCGGCGATAGGGGCAGGTAGAAGCGGTCGAGACCACTCCGGTGGAAGAGATGCTCGACGCTGCCCGCAAGCGAGGGCCGTACCCAGCGGTGCTCGGCGGGCCCATCCCAGTCGCGGGCGGCCGTGACATGGCCGGTATGGGTGGTGAAGCCCACCAGCACCACCCGATCGTCGCCAAAGCGCTGTCGCGCCAGCTGGCCGACGTTGTGCTGTCCCTGGCGCCAGCCCATCTCGGTGGCACGAGCGTCGCCCTGGTGGGAGTTGTGGGCCCACACCACCACCTTGCCGGTCCCCCCCTGTCGGCGCAGGTGGTCGTGAAGTTCGGCAAGGGTCTCGGTCATGTGGCTGTCACGCAGGTTCCAGGTATCGACCCGGGCGCCGAACATGGCCCGGTAATAGGCCTCGGCATTGACCACCACCCGGGCGTTCTGCTCGGCGAAGAACTGCGCGTCGACCGCCCGGCGACCGTCCGCCTCGAGGTAGTCGGCAGCCCGCTCCATCAGCCGGACCTGCAGGCCCACGGCCGCCCGCTCGCAGGAGGGGCTAAGGCCGAAGGCCACGTTGCGCCCGTAGTGGAAGGGGTCGCCGCGATGGTCGAGACAGGCATAGCTCCGGCGGGCCACCTCGGCCTGCTCGGGGTCGACGCGCGCCAGGTAGTCGATCACCGCCTCGGCCGAGCGATGCAGGCTATAGAGGTCCATACCGTGGAAGCCAACCTTCGTCGCCAGCGGCTGGCGGGCATTGTGACGGCGCAGCCAGGCGATGAAATCGCGCACCTCATGGTTGCACCACATCCAGTGGGGAAAGCGCTGGAAGTCCGCGAAGGCCTCGTCCAGGGAATCCTCGCCCCCGCCACGCACGTAGCGGTCGAGGCGCAGGGCATCGGGCCAGTCGGCCTCCACCAGCACCGCCTCGAAGCCCTTCTCCTCGATCAGCCGCCGGCTGATCGCCGCGCGCAGGCGATAGAACTCGGCCGTGCCGTGGGAGGCCTCGCCGAGCAGCACGAAGGGCCGCTCGCCGACCCGTTCCAGCAGCGCGTCATGGTCGCTGGCGCGGTCGTCCAGCCGCAAGGCGAGCTCACGGACACAGGCAAGCGGGGTCGTCATGACAGGCACCTCCAGGTGAACGCAGCGAAGACCTCGCTGACAGTCTAGCCCCGGCGGCGCCGGACGGCAGGCTCATGCCCGCTGCTGATCGGTGGGCACGTCCTCGCTGCGCCCGAGGCGCTCGCGCAGCCGCTCCAGGTAGCTGAGCAGCACCGGGATCACGGCGAGCACCAGCAGGGTCGAGAAGGCCAGGCCGAAGGCGATGGAGACCGCCATGGGGATCAGGAACTGGGCCTGCAGCGAGGTCTCGAAGAGCAGTGGCAAAAGGCCGCCGATGGTGGTCAAGGAGGTGAGCAGCACGGCGCGCACGCGCTGCACCACTGCCTCGTTGAGCGCCGCCTCGATGGCCAGCCCCTGGTGACGCTGGTGGCGGTAGAAGGCCACCAGGATGATGGCGTTGTTGACCACGATGCCCGAGAGGCCGAAGAGCCCGAACAGCGAGAGCATGGTCAGGTCGAGGCCCAGCAGCCAGTGTCCCAGCAGGGCCCCGACCAGCGCCAGCGGGATGATCGCCATGACGATCAGCGGCAGGCTCCAGGAGGCGAAGACCCAGGCCAGCACCACGTACATCAGCCCCAGGCCGATCATCAGCCCGGTGCGCATGTCGGCGAAGGTCTCGCGCTGGTCGGCGGCTCGCCCCTCGAAGCTGTAGCGCAGGCGGTGGGTGCTGGCCAGGCTCGGCAGCACCTGCGCGGAGACGGCTTCGAGCACGCGCTCGGCGGAGGTCGTCTCGGTGTCGAGCTCGGCGGTGACCTCCACCGCCAGGCGACCGTCGGCATGGCGCAGCGCCTCGAGACCCTGGCGATGGTCCAGGGCCATCACCTGGTCGAGCGGCACGAAGCGCCCGTCGGGGACGCGCACGCTGAGCCGCGACAGGGTCGCCAGACGCTCGCGCTGCGCCCGGGGCAGCAGCACCCTCACCTCGATCTCGTCGGCGCCGTCCTGGTAGATCTGCACCAGCCGGCCATCGAAGGCGTCCCGGAGCTGCCGGCCGAGCTCGGCGGTGGTCAGCCCCAGGGCCTCCCCCCGGGCGTTCACCCGGTAGATCAGCTGTTCTCGCCCCCAGGGCATGTCGTCCTCGGTGTCGAGCACGCCGGGCAGCTCGCGCAGCGAGCGGGAGAGCGACTCGGCGGCAGCCTTGAGGGCACCGGCCTCCTCGCCGGTCAGGCGGATGTTGACGTCCTTGCCGGGCGGGCCCGCGGCACGCTCGCTGATGGTCAGGTTCTCCAGCCCCGCCGGTTCGGCGAGACGCGAGCGCCAGGCGCGGATGAACTCGGCATTGCGCACGTCGCGGTCGTCCGAGGGGGTAAGCTCCACCATCATCGAACCGAGGTTGTCGCCGCTGCGGGCCTGCATGCCGCTGGCGAGCGTCGCCCCGTGGCGGGTCACGGCGTGCTGGACCAGGCTGCCCCCCAGGGCCTGCTCGGTCTCCTCCAGGGCCGCCTGCAGGCGCGCCAGCAGCCCATCGACGCGCGCGCTGTCGGTGCCCGCCACGAAGCTGGCATTGGCGTAGAGCACGTTGGGCTCGGGCGTGGGGAAGAAGTTGAACGCCAGGCGCCCGCCGGCCAGCAGGCCCAGGGTGAAGAGCACCACCGCCACGGCCGAGGCCAGGGTAGCGCCGCGGTGACGCAGGGTCAGCGCCGAGAAACGCCGGAAGGGCCCCTCGCGAAAGCGCTCGAAGGCCGCCTCGAAGCGCTCGCGCGGCCGCGACAGCGGGTGGCGCCGCGGCGTCCGGCCCGGCACGAAGGCGTTGCGCAGGTGGGCCGGCAGCACCACGAAGCACTCCAGCAGCGAGGCGATGAGCACGCAGATCATGATCACCGGGATGTCGCCGAGGATGTTGCCGATCACGCCCCCCACCAGCAGCAGCGGCATGAAGGCGGCCACCGTGGTCAGTGACGAGGCCAACACCGGCCAGAACATGCGCCTGGCCGCCCCCTCGGAGGCGTGACGGGGCGGCTCACCCAGGCGGAAGTGGGCGTCGGCATCCTCGCCCACCACGATGGCGTCGTCGACGATCACCCCTAGGGCCATGATCAGCGCGAACAGCGAGATCATGTTGATCGACCCGCCGATCCCCCAGAACACCGCCATGGCCGCCATGAAGGCCGTGGGAATGCCGATGGCCACCCACAGCGCCACCCGGACGGGCAGGAAGAAGTAGAGCAGCAGCAGGACCAGCACCAGGCCACCCAGACCGTTGCTGATCAGCAGCCCGATACGGTCGGCGATCAGCTGCCAGGTCTCGTCGTGGACCTCCAGCGACACGCTGGGCGGCAGCTGGGGACGGGTCTCTGCCAGCCAGTTCTCCAGCACCTCGGCGGCGGCCAGGGAGTTGCCGTCCTCGCTTCGCTGCAGCATCAGCTCCACCGCCGGATGGCCGTCGCGGCTCAGGGTCACCTGCTGCTCGCGTGACTCCTGGCGAATGGTGGCGATATCGCCCAGCCGCAGCTGCACCCGTTCGCCGCTGAGCACCGGCAGGTCGGCGAAGGCGCGCTCGTCGCGGCGCTGCTCCACGGCACGCAGCTCGCGGGTGCTGTCCTGCTGGCCGAGCAGCCCCGCCGGCAGGTCCCGGGACATGCCCTCGATTCGCTCGGCGATCTGGGCGAGGCTCAGCTGCAGCCCCTGGAGCCGCTCCGCGGGCACCTCGATGCTGATCTGCTGCTCGGGCAGGCCGCTGATCTCCACCCGGTCGATGCCCCGCTGCAGCAGCTGGTCCTCGAAGCGGTTCGCCAGGTGACGCAGCTCCTCGTGGCTCACCGCGCCATGCACCAGCAGCCGGGCCACCGGCTCGTAGCGGGCGGCCCGGGCGACCCTTGGGGCCTCGGCGTCGGCCGGCAGGTTGGTGAACTCGTCGACCTGCTGGCGCACGTCGTCCAGGGCCAGGATCGGATCGCTGCCCTCGTTGAACTCCAGGGTGATGCTGGAGATCCCCTGGGCCGAGGTGGAGGTCATCCGCTTGAGGCCATCGAGGCTGCGCAGGCGCTGCTCGAGGGGCACGGTGATGCCCTGCTCGATGTCCTCCGCCGAGGCGCCGCTCCATACCGTGCGTACGCTGACCACGTCCAGGGCGAAGGTGGGGAAGAACTGGATGTTCATGCGCGACAGGCCCAGCACCCCGCCGAGCAGCATCATCAGCATGACCAGGTTGGCGGCGACCCGGTGGTGGACGAAGAAGCCGATCAGGCCGCGCCGTCGGCTCATGGCCGCCCCTCGTCATCGGCATCGGCGGTCTCGACCCGCAGGCCCTGGAGGGCATTGGGCAGGTGGGTGGTGATCACCCGGTCGCCCTCAGCGAGGGCCTCGCCGCTGACCAGCGCCCAGCGCTCCCCGTCGTCGCGGAGCACCTCGCCGTGACGGGTCACCGACAGGCGCCGCATCCGGCCCTCGTCGTCCATCAGGTAGAGGGCATCGTTGCCATACAGGGCGCTGTCGGGGACGGCCACGCTGTCGGGCACCGGGGGCCTCACCAGCGACACGGCCAGCAGGCTGCCGGGCCGCAACCCCGCCCCGCCGGCCTCGAGGCGGAAGATCGCCTCGGTGCCCGCGGGGTCGCTCTCCCCCGCCAGCCCGACCAGCGCGAAGCGGGCGCCGCCCTCGCCGGTGGCCTCGAGCCGCTCGTTCCCGGCCAGTGCATCGAGCAACTCGGCCTGGTGGCGTTGGGGAATGCGCGCCCGCAGCTCCAGCCCCTCCTCGGGGTAGACGCTGAGCAGCTCGCCGCGGGCGGCCACCTGGTCGCCCGGGGCCACCCGGATGCGTGTGACGATGCCATCGAAGGGCGCCTCGACGCGGCTGCGCTCGGCATCGCGACGGGCGGCGGCCAGGGCTGCCGAGGCGCGCGCCAGGCCGGCCTCCAGGCCCTCGAGGCGGGCGGGATGCTCGGCGATGGCGCGCTCCCGGGCCGCCACCGTCACCCGGGCCCGGGCCAGCTCGTTGCGGGCCGCGTCCAGGTCTGACTGGGAGGCGAGGTTGCGCCCCACCAGGGAGCGGGTGCGCTCGAGCTGGCGACGGGCGGTCTCGAGCAGCTCCCGCTCGCGCTCCAGGGTGGTGAGGTCGCTGTCGTGGCGCACCCGTTCGCTGGAAATCTGGGCCCGGCGATCGGCCACCTCGGCCTCGGCCTGGGCCAGCGGGGGGCGGACATCCGCCTCGTCCAGGGCCACCAGCAGCTCGCCGCGGGCGACCTTCTGCCCCTCGCGCACCGGTCGCTCGGCGATCCGTCCGGCCAGCGGCGCGGTGACGGTGAGCATCTCGGGGGCCGTCACCTCGCCGTAGAGCGGCAGGACCGGGGCATGGCGGCCGGGCGCGGCCACCAGGGTCTCGACCCGCCAGCTGCGCTCCTCCGGAATGACGCTGGGACTCTCCGGCCGGGTGGCTCGCAGCCACAGGAAGGCCGCCACGCCGAGGGCCAGGATCAGCAGGGGAAGCAGGCGTCTGAGCATCGGGCTGGGATCCACCGGTCATATCAACAGGCCCCAATATACCGACATCGACCGCCGATTGTCGGCGCCCGTTGCCGATGGGCGACACTCTGCCCCAGGGGGCACGCCCGGGCACGGCATCGCCCGGATCGGGTATCATCGGGCCAACTCAATCCACGGAGTCGCCATGCCAGCCGCCCTGCCCCTGCCGCTCTCCACGCCCAACCGCAACCTGGTGCGGCTGACCATCGTGCGCGGCATCACCTGGACCGGCTTCCTGGCCGCGATCATCATCGGCATCGAGGTGCTGGGCTTCTCGCTGGAGGTGCCGGCGGTGATCGCGGTGATCGTCGCCATGGGAGCGATCAACATCGCCACCTGGTGGCGCATGGGCCGCCCCCGGGCGGTGACCCACGGCGAGTACCTGGTCCACCTGCTGATCGACGTGACGGGCCTGACGCTGCTGTTCTACTTCACCGGCGGCTCCCACAACCCCTTCATCAACTACTACCTGGTGCCGGTGACCATCGCCGCGGCGACCCTCCCCTGGCGGCATGCCTGGGTGATCGCCGCCGCCTCCATGGCCGCCTACAGCTTCCTGATGGTGGCCTATCAGCCGGTACCGCAATTCGCCCAGGGCCACGGTGGGGCGACCCTCAGCCTTCACGTGCTGGGCATGTGGCTCAACTTCGGGCTCTCGGCAGGGCTGGTCACCTTCTTCATCTACAAGATGGCCCGCGCCCTGCGCAGTCGCGACCAGGCGCTCTCGCGCACCCGCGAGGCCGCCCTGCGCAACGAGCAGGTGCTGGCCGTGGCCACCCAGGCGGCAGGCACCGCCCACGAGCTGGGTACCCCTCTCTCCACCATGGCGGTGCTGCTCAGCGAGATGCGCGAGGATGCCAGGGACCATCCGGACCTGATCCGGGACATCGAGCTGCTGCGCCAGCAGGTGGATACCTGCAAGGCGCGGCTGCGACACCTGGTGGAGAGTGCCGACCGACGGCGCATGGCCGAGCCCGAGGTACACGACGCCCAGGTCTGGCTGGCCGGGGTGGTCCAGCGCTGGCTGGTGCTGCGCCCCGATGTCAGCCACCAACTGGAGGTCGCCGAGCGACGCGGCCAGCCCTGGCTGGCGGTGGATGCCACCCTCGACCAGGCACTGACCAACCTGCTCAACAACGCCGCCGACGCCAACCCGGACGACATCACCATCCGGCTCGACTGGAACGCCGACGAGGTGATCATCGACATCCGCGACCATGGCCCCGGCGTGGCGATGTCCATCGCCGACCAGCTGGGCGAGACCTTCGTCTCCACCAAGAGCAAGGGACTGGGCATCGGCCTCTTCCTGACCCATGCCACCATCAATCGCTTCGGGGGCGGCGTGAGCCTGTACAATCACCCCGAGGGCGGCACCCTGACCGAGGTGACCCTGCCGCGTAGCCAGCCCAATCCCTGACACCCGACGGTTGACGGACCCCGTGACCCCTGCGAGGACAACATGCAAGAGACCGCCGAACGCCTGCTGATCATCGATGACGACGAGATGTTCTGCCACGTGCTCGACCGTGCCCTGAGCCGCCGGGGCTTCGAGGTGCTGGTGGCCCATGACGCCGCCCAGGCCCTCTCCCTGGCGCGCCGCCACCAGCCCCAGCTGGCCACCCTGGACCTCAAGCTGGAACACGAGTCGGGACTGAAGCTGCTGCCGGAACTGCTGGAGATCGTGCCGGCGTGTCGGGTGGTGGTGCTGACCGGCTACTCGAGCATCGCCACCGCGGTGGAGGCGATCAAGCTGGGCGCGGTGAACTACCTCTGCAAGCCGGCGGATGCCGACGAGGTACTGGTGGCCCTGTCCCGGGCGGAGGGCGACCCGGAGACCGAGGTGGCCGACAATCCGCCGTCGATCAACCGCATCACCTGGGAGCACATCCAGAAGGTGCTGCAGGAGCACGACGGCAACATCTCCGCCACCGCCCGCGCCCTGGGGATGCACCGCCGCACCCTGCAGCGCAAGCTGCAGAAGCGGCCGGTGAGGCGCTGACGCGGCCAAGCGGCCAAGCGGCCAAGCGGCCAAGCGGCCAAGCGGCCAAGCGGCCAAGCGGCCAAGCGGCCAGGATGTGATGCCGACGACCAGACGCAACCCCCGAGGCCACGGCCTCGGGGTTTGCTTGTCGCTCGGCGCTTGTAGCTTGGCCCTTACTGCGCCGTCCAGCCCAGGTCGATGTTCCAGCTCGCCCCGGTGACGGCACCGGCGAGGTCGGAGGCCAGGTAGCCGACCAGCTCGGCCACCTCATGGGGCTCGATAAGGCGCTTCACGGCCGCATTCTTGAGCATGATCTTCTCGATCACCTCCTGCTCCTCCATGCCGTGCATCCTCGCCTGGTCGGCGATCTGGTTGTCGACCAGCGGCGTCTTGACGTAGGCGGGACAGATGGCATTGGCGGTGATGCCCTGGCTGCCGCCCTCCAGCGCCGCGGTCTTGGTCAGGCCGATCATGCCGTGCTTGGCGCTGATGTAGGCCGACTTGCCCGGCGAGGCCACCTGGGCATGGACCGAGGCGATGTTGACGATGCGCCCCCAGCCGTTCTCGCGCATCGAGGGCCAGGCGGCCTGGGTGAGCAGGAAGGGCGCGGTGAGCATCAGGTCGATGATCTGTCGCCACTTCTCCTCCGGGAACTCCTCGATGGGCGAGACGTGCTGGATGCCGGCGTTGTTGACCAGGATGTCGACACGCCCGAAGCGCTTGACCGCCTCGGCCACCGCCGCCTTGCAGGCCTCGCCGTCGGTCAGGTCGGCCTGGAAGAAGGCGGCACCCGCCTGCTCGGCGACCTCCTTGCCGGCCGGATTGAAGTCCACGGCCAGCACCTGATGGCCCTGCTCGCAGAAATGGCGGACCACGGCCTCGCCGATGCCGCTGCTGGTGCCGGTGACCAGGGCGACGCGGGGGGTGGAAGCGTTAGCGGTCATGCATGACTCCTCTGTCCTGTGACCCGGGCCGGGGCGGCACCGGGCAGGCCCTCACGGGCCCGGGGTGGCATGGTCGATCTCCGCCACCAGCATAAGGCGGATGACGCAGCGCGTCATCCGCTCAGGCGGCCGGCGGGTCCGGCGTCATGACCCGCTCCATCAGCTGCTGGGCGAGACGGCTGCCCTCCTGCAGGGAGCCGACGTCGGAGAGGTCGTCGAGCAGCGCGCAGCGCCACCACCCGTCCGCCTCGCCCAGTGATTCGAACACGAAGGGGTAGCGTCCCGAGGGCAGCGCCAGCGTCAGCTCGGCGGCGGTGGGCCGCGGCGCGACCGGTTCGTCGAGGGCCAGGACCAGCGACAGCGAGACGGGCGTGACCAGGGCCCCGAGCAGCCCGCGGCGACCGTCCTCGAGCGAATGGGGCTGGAAGCAGAGGGCATCCACCCCCAGTCGCGGGTTGAAGCGGGGCTCGCGCTTGGCAGCCTTCAGGTGGCAGTGGCGCCAGGCCTCGGCCAGCTGGCGCAGCCGGGCATACTGGTCGGCGGTCAGGGCCTGCATGGAGTCCTCCAGGGCGACGGGGGCGCCAGTATAGCCGCCGCGGCAGGCATTCGGCAGGGGCAGGCCGAGCTGCTAGCATGGAGGGCCGTTTCCCCCTGCCGAGGAGCCGCCATGACCCCCGCCCAGCGACTGGAGATCGCCGTCGACATCGCCCACGAGGCCGGCCGGATGATCGTCGAGGCCCGTGAGCGCCAGGTCTTCGGCCATCGCTACAAGCATGGCCACGAGCTGGTCACCGATACCGACGTCGAGGTGGACACGCGCATCGGCGAGCGCCTCGAGCAGCACTTCGCCGGCGAGGCGCGGCTCAGCGAGGAGCTGGCCCCGGATCGCGAGGTACTGGCCAGCCCCCGGGCGCTATGGGTGGTCGATCCCATCGACGGCACGGTCAACTTCGCCCATGGCCTGCGCCATGTGGCGGTCTCCATCGGCTGGGCCAGCAAGGGCCGCACCCGGCTGGGGGTGGTGCATGCCCCCTTCCTGGGCGAGACCTTCACCGCGCTCGACGGCCAGGGGGCCTGGCGCAATGGCGAGGCGATCCATGCCAGCCGCACCACCGACATGGCACACGCCCTGGTGGGCACGGGCTTCCCCTACCGCCGCGACAGCCGCCCGCCGCTGATACGTCGCCTCACCGCCGTGCTGGCCCACTGCCAGGACGTGCGTCGCAACGGCTCGGCGGCCCTGGACCTGTGCGACGTGGCCTGCGGCCGACTGGATGCCTACTACGAGAGCGTCTCCCCCTGGGATTGCGCCGCCGGCTGGCTGATCGCCCGGGAGGCGGGCGCCCGCACCGGCCACCTCTATCCCGGGCCGGCGGGGATTCCCGAGGACCTCTACGGCGAGAACCTGCTGGTCACCAGTCCCGGCCTCCATGACGCGCTCGGCGACCTGCTGCGCCGGGCCGATGCCGGGGAGATCGACCTCTGAATGCCGCGATAGGAGGACGCCATCACCGCACAAGGGGCCGGCTATTGGCGAAACCTCGCCTGCTCGGTCACAATGGCAGGAAATCTTCCTCATCCCTCTTCACGCACCCTGCCGTGCAAGGAGTCGCTGCATGTTCGTCGTCATCTTCGGTCGCCCCGCCTGCCCCTTCTGCGACCGAGCCAAGGCCCTCGCCGCCCGGCTGGAGAGTGCCGGAGCCATCGAGGGTCACCGCTATGTCGATATCCATGCCGAAGGCATCACCAAGGCCGACATGGAGAAGACTATCGGCAAGCCGGTGCACACCGTGCCGCAGATCTTCGTCGACCAGACCCACGTCGGCGGTTTCACCGAGTTCGACCGCTACGTGCGTGACCAGGCCCTGCTGACCGTTTCCGGCTGAGCCCCAGGCCCTCGCCACCTGACGCCGCCATCCCGCCCGGGTGGCGGTGTCGTCGTCTGCGGCGGTGCTACCCTTGGAGCAGCCCCCCTGCCCCGGAGCCCTCCATGGACCGCCCCCTCACCGCCCCCGATCCCGACCGCCACTGGCACCAGACCGGCGCCCAGCACCGCCGGCTCATCGAGGCCACCCGCGACCTGTCGCCGCTGCGCACCGCGGTGGTCCACCCCTGCGATGCGCCCTCACTGGCCGGTGCCCTGGCCGCCTGGCGCGAGGGGTTGATCGAGCCGCTGCTGGTCGGCCCCCGGGCCCGCATCGAGGCCGCCGCCGATGAACTGGGCGAGACCCTCGACACCCTGAGGCTGATCGACACGCCCCACAGCCATGCCTCGGCGGAACGTGCCGTGCGCCTCGCCGCCGACGGAGAGGCGGAGGCGCTGATGAAGGGCGCCCTGCATACCGACGAACTGATGAGCGCAGCGGTCACCCGGCAGGCGGGTCTGCGTACCGAACGCCAGATGAGCCATGTCTACGCCCTGGACGTCCCCAGCTACCCGCGCCCGCTGCTGATCTCCGACGCCGCCCTGCACATCGCGCCGGACCTGGCCACCAAGGCCGACATCATCCAGAACGCCATCGACCTGGCCCGCGCCATCGGCATCGACCGCCCACGGGTGGCCGTGCTCTCGGCGGTGGAGACGGTACGCGCCACCCTGCCCTCCACCATCGAGGCCGCGGCGCTGTGCAAGATGGCCGAACGCGGCCAGATCGAGGGCGGCGTGCTCGACGGCCCGCTGGCCATCGACAACGCCGTCTCCCTGAGCGCCGCCCGCCAGAAGGGGCTCGACTCGCCGGTGGCGGGCCAGGCCGACATCCTGATCGCCCCGGACCTCGAGGCCGCCAACATGGTCGCCAAGCTGCTGATCCACCTGGCCGGTGCCCAGGCCGCGGGGCTGGTGGCCGGCGCCCGGGTGCCGATCATGCTCACCAGCCGCGCCGACGACGTGGAGACGCGGCTGGCCTCCGCCGCCCTGGCCCAGCTGCTGGTGCGCCGCCAGGCCGAGGCGGGCGCGTCATGAGCCGGGTTCTGGTCCTCAATGCCGGCTCGGCGACCCTCAAGTTCGGGCTCTACGATGAGATGGAGTGCCGGATGCGCGGCGTGGTGGAGCGCATCGGCGAGGCCCCGGCGCTGCGGCTGGTCAGCGGCGGGCTCGACGCCGAGGGCTTCGCCCCCACGGAGAGTGGCCACGCCGCCGTTGCCGAGGCGCTGCTCGACTGGCTGGGCACCCATTTCGACCTCGGGCAGCTCGCCGGCGTCGGCCACCGGGTGGTCCACGGCGGCACCCGACTGGCCGAGCCGGTCCGCCTGGATTCCGACCGACTGGCCTACCTGGAAGGCCTGGAGCCCCTGGCCCCCCTGCACCAGCCCCAGTCGCTGTCGATCATTCGCGACCTGCTGTCACGCCACCCGACCCTGCCCCAGGTGGCCTGCTTCGACACCGCCTTCCACCGCACCCAGCCGCGGGTCCGGCAGCTCTTCGCCCTGCCGCGGCATCTCGCCGACGAGGGGGTGCTTCGCTACGGCTTCCACGGCCTCTCCTACGCCCACGTGGCCCGTCAGCTGCCGGCCGTGGTCGGCGAGGCGGCCGCCCGGGGCCGGGTGGTGGTGGCCCATCTGGGCCAGGGGTGCAGCCTCTGCGCACTGGAGAACGGCCGCAGCGTGGCGACGTCGATGGGCTTCACGGCGCTCGACGGCATGATGATGGGCAGCCGCTGTGGCCGCCTCGATCCCGGCGTGGTGCTCTACCTGCAGCAGCGGGGCATGAGCGTCGCCGAGGTGGAGCGGATGCTCTACCACGACAGCGGCCTGCTCGGCGTCTCGGGGATCTCCGCCGACATGCGCGACCTGCTGGAGAGCCACTCGCCCCATGCCGAGGAGGCGGTGGCGCTGTTCATCGACCGGCTGCTGGGGGAGATCGGCGCCCTGGTGGCGCTGCTCGGTGGCCTCGATGCACTGGTCTTCACCGGTGGCATCGGCGAGCACGCCGCCGAGATCCGTGGTCGCACTCTCCACGCCATGGAATGGCTCGGCATCCGCCTCGACGGGCCGGCCAATGCCCGCCATGCCCTGCGCATCGACGCCGGGCGAGGCCCGGCCGTGGCCGTGATTCCCACCGACGAGGAGGGCGAGATGGCCCGCGGTACCCTCGCCTGCCTCGACCCGAGGTGACCCTGCCACGACGAACGTCTTCCCCGCGTTGAATGCCGCTGCGGACCCGCTGCCTATACTGGCGGCGTGCAGGCGCACAGGGCATCACGACAGAGGGACAAGGCACGATGCAACGGGAAGAGTTCGTCCAGCAGCTGTGGCTGGACTATATCCACCAGCACCCGGACGTGGGCGGACTGCGGCTCTGGCCCGTGGAGGCGCCGGCGGAGTACCTGGCGATCCTGACCCTGAACCATGGCCCCTGGGCGATGGAGGCCCTGCTGCCGACCCTGGTGCGGTATGGCTATCGGCCGCACCAGCGCTACGCCATGGCCGATCGCGGCCTGCTCGCCACCCTGTTAACCGCACCGGACGACGGGGCCTGGGTCGTGCTCGCCGAACTCCAGCTCGGCACCCTCTCGCGCCAGCCCCGCGAGCGTCTCCAGCAGCTGGTCGGCAACGCCGACCCCCGCGAGGCCCGCAGCCAGGCCCTGCTCTGCCACGGCCGCCCCTGGCCGATGCCCGACTGGGACACCTATCAGGCCCTGCACCAGGCCCACCCGCTGGCCGGCTGGCTCTCGGTGATGGGGCCAAGGATGCACCACGCCGGCTTCGACTGCCAGCGCCTGGGGCGCGACATCGCCACGCTCGATGGCCAGCTGCGCCAGGCCGGCCTCGCCGGCAGCAACGACCGCCACCACGGCCTCTTCCCCGTCTCGCCGCTGCTCGACTACCGCTTCTACGCCACCAGCTCGCGACGCCTGGCCTTCGCCGAGGGCGACGAGCATCGCGTCGGCCTCGGCGGGCTCGCCCTGGTCCAGAAGCAGGTCAGCGCCAACCAGGAGCGCGCCGCCGAGCTCCTGCTGCCCCACCACACCCGCTGCGAGCTCTCCTGACCCCGGTCATCCACAGATTCTGTGGATAACGCTGTGCATCATCACGTTTGAAGGGTGCCCAGGGCGGGCGGCCAGGGGGCCCGGCGCGAAATGGTCAGTTTTTCGACACTCGTCCTTCGATGTCCCTTACGAAAGCGGCCCGGACAGGAGTCCGGGCCGCAGGCCTTGCCGACAACGGGGAGTTCATCACTCCTCGAAGGTCATCTCCGGGACGTGGTCGGGCACCACCAGCTTGCCGGCGGTCAGCGACTTGATCTCCTCCACGGAGACGCCCGGGGCGCGCTCCTTGAGGTGGAAGGCGCCATCCTTGATCTCCAGGTAGGCAAGGTCGGTCAGCACCCGGTTGATGCAGCCCGCGCCGGTCAGGGGCAGATTGCAGGACTCGAGCAGCTTGGACTCACCGTGCTTGGAGGCGTGGGTCATGGTGCAGATGATGTTCTCGGCGCCGGCCACCAGGTCCATGGCGCCGCCCATCCCCTTGATCAGCTTGCCGGGGATCATCCAGGAGGCGATGTTGCCGTTCTGGTCGACCTCGAAGGCCCCCAGCACGGTCAGGTCCACGTGGCCGCCGCGGATCATGGCGAAGGATTCGGCCGACGAGAAGATCGCCGCGCCCGGACGGGCGGTGACCGTCTCCTTGCCGGCGTTGATCATGTCCGGGTCGACCTCCTCCTCGGTGGGATAGCGCCCCATGCCCAGCAGGCCGTTCTCGGACTGCAGCATCACGTCGATGCCGTCGGGGATGTAGTTGGCCACCAGGGTCGGGATGCCGATGCCCAGGTTGACGTAGAAGCCGTCCTCGAGTTCGCGCGCCACGCGCATTGCCATCTGTTCGCGAGTCAGTGCCATCTTGTTGCCTCTTGTGGTCGGTGGAGAAGCGGTCGTGGAAAAGCGGCGGGGCTCAGCCCTTGCGCACGGTGCGCTTCTCGATGCGCTTCTCGAAACTGCCCTGGATGATGCGGTCGACGTAGATCCCCGGGGTGTGGATCTGGTCGGGCTTGAGCTCGCCGGGCTCGACGATCTCCTCGACCTCGACCACGGTGATCTTGCCCGCGGTGGCGGCCATCGGGTTGAAGTTCTGGGCGGTGTCGCGATAGACGACGTTGCCGTAGCGGTCGGCCTTCCAGCCCTTGACGATGGCGAAATCCCCCACCACCGACTCCTCGAGGATGTAGTGGCGGCCGTTGAACTCGCGCACTTCCTTGCCCTCGCCGATCGGGGTGCCGTAGCCGGTGGCGGTATAGAAGGCCGGGATACCGGCGCCGCCGGCACGCATCTTCTCCGCCAGGGTGCCCTGGGGCGTGAGGATCACCTCGATCTCGTCATTGAGCATCTGCTGCTCGAAGAGCGCGTTCTCGCCGACGTAGGAGGCGTGGATCCGGCTGATCTGCTTGTCCTCCAGCAGCAGGCCCAGGCCGAAGCCGTCGACGCCGCAGTTGTTGGACCATACCGTCAGGTCATTGACGCCGCGGCGCTTGATCTCGGCGATCAGGTTCTCGGGGATGCCGCAGAGGCCGAAGCCGCCAGCGATCACGGTCATGCCGCTCTCGATGCCGTCCATTGCCTCTTCGTAGGAATACACACGCTTGTCGAATCCGGCCATAGTGGCGCCTCGCGTTGTTGTGGAGTGAGTGGTGGAGTGAGTGGGCAGAATGTCAGGCCAGTGTTGCCGCTGCCAATATATTTGTTAAGTTTGTTTTATTTATCGATTGATCCGTTTTGCTGATAAATTTGACCTTGGTAGCATGCCATGACCGTCAAGCAACTGCGCGCCTTCCTCGCCGTGGCCCGGACCCTGAGCTTCACCCAGGCCTGCGAACACCTTCACCTCTCCCAGCCGGCCCTGAGCCTGGCGATCAAGGGACTCGAGGAGAGCCTGGGCGGTCGCCTGCTGATCCGCAGCACCCGCAGCGTGCGGCTTACCCCGGAGGGTGAGTCGCTGGTGCCCCTGGCCAAGCGCCTGATCGCCGAGTGGGACAACACCGAGGAGCTGCTGCGCCAGCGCTTCACGCTGCAGCTGGGCCGCCTGGCGGTGGCCACCATGCCCTCCTTTGCCAGCAACCTGCTGCCCCCTGCCCTGCGCGTCTTCCGCCAGCGCCATCCGCGGGTCAACGTCACGGTCCATGACGTGATCAACGAGCAGGTGATCGAGATGGTGCGGGCCCGTCAGGTGGAACTGGGGCTGGTGTTCGAGCCGGAGGCCACCGGCAGCCTCTCCTTCACCCCCCTGTTTCGCGACCGCTTCGTTGCCGTGGTGCCGGCGGGATCGCGCCTCGCCGGGCGCTCGCGGCTCGGCTGGCCGACGCTGATGACCCGCGACTTCATCGCCCTGCAACGCCCCTCCATGGTGCGCCGGCTGCTCGAACAGGCGCTGGAGAGTCGCGGCCTGACCCTGCCCGCCGCCTTCGAGTGCCACCAGCTGGCCACCGTGGGCCGCATGGTGGCCAGCGGCCTGGGCGTCAGCGCGGTCCCCTCGCTGTGCATCGCCCAGATGCAGGAGCTCGGGGCCGTCTGCGTGCCCCTCGATGACCCGGTGATCGAACGCGACGTCGGCGTGCTGACCTGGAACACCCACGAGCTGTCGGTGGCCGCCCTGGCGCTCCAGGAGGTGCTCGCCGAGACCATCCGCACCCCCGACCTGGCCGCGGGACGTTGACCCCGACCGCTGGGCAGCCCGCGGCCGATCCATTAGCATGGGCGGCTCGTGAATCCGGCCGAGGAGACAGGCATGCCGACCCTCAGGGGGCTCGTCAGCATCCTGCTGCTGACTCTCACCACCCTCGCCTGGGGGGTCCCGCTGATCCTGCTCACCCTGGTCAAGCTGGTGACCCCGGGGCGGCGACTGCGCCGCCGGGTGCTTTCGGCCCTCAACCGGGTCGCGCTCAACTGGGTGGGCAGCAACCTCTGGTGGATGCGTCGCTGGCTGAGGCCACGCCTGGAGATGACTCTGCCCGAGGGACTCTCCCGCGACCAGTGGTGGCTGGTGCTCTCGAACCATCGCAGCTGGACCGACATCTTCCTGCTGTTCTTCGCCCTGCACCGGCGCATTCCCATGCCCCACTTCTTCGTCAAGCGCCAGCTGATCTGGATCCCCATCGTCGGCCTGGCCTTCTGGGCCATGGAGTTCCCCATGCTGCGCCGGCTGACCCGCGAGCAGCGCGAGCGCAACCCCCAACTGGCCCGCCGTGACCGCGAGGCCACCGAGCGCATGTGCCGCCACGCCCGGGAGCGCCCCATCGCCATCTACAACTTCGTCGAGGGGACCCGTTTCACCCCCGCCAAGCAGGCCGCCCAGGATTCCCCCTACCGCCACCTGCTCAGGCCCCGCGCCGGCGGCATCGCCCAGGTGGTGAGCCTGCTCGGCGACCGCCTCGGCGGCATCCTGGATGTCACCCTGCACTACGACAATCCCGCCCCCAGCTTCTGGGGCTTCCTCTGCGGCCGCGAGGGACGGGTGCGGCTGGAGGCCCGCCGCCTGGCGGTCCCGGCCTGGATGCTCGAGGGCGACTATCACGACGACACGGACTACAAGGAACGCTTCCAGTCATGGCTCAACGCCCTGTGGCAGGACAAGGATCGCCGTCTCGACTCATCGCGCTGACCCTGCTGCTCGGCCTGGCGCTGCTGCTGGCCGGCTGCGCCGGGCGCGGTGGCGAGGGACGAACGGGTGAAGCGATCGCCGGCGAATGGATCACCATCCAGCGCGGCGACACCCTGGGCGAGATCGCCCGTCGCGCCGAGGTGCCACTGGTACGACTGGAGCGCTTCAACCCCGGGGTCGATGCCCGGCGCCTGGCCGTGGGCCAGCGACTCCTTGTCCCCGGACGCGACGAGCGGGCCCCCTCAGGGGGCCCCTACCGCTACCGGGTGCGTCCCGGGGACACCTACAGTGCCATCGCCCGGCGCTTCGGCGGACGCGCCGACCGGATCCAGGCGGCGAACCCCGGCATCTCGCCCACCAGCCTCAGGGTCGGCCAGCTGATCCAGGTACCGCTGGGGGGCCGGCAGGCCGCCTCCTCGGGGAGTACCGGCAGCAAGGCGTCCGACAAGCGCCAGGCCGCCCGGCCGGCGAGCAGGCGCCTGCCGGACCCCGGCGGCCTGCCCGCTTCCGCACGGGGCTGGCCCTGGCCGCTGGAGGAGTACCGGGTCGAGCGCGCCTTCGGTGCCGACGGGCGCGGCACGCTGCAGCCCATGCTGCTGGCCACCGGACGGGGCAACCGCGCCCGTGCCGTGGCCGACGGCGAGGTCCGTTTCGCCGACAGCATGCGACAGCTCGGCCAAGTGGTGATCGTACACCATGCCGACAACCTGCAGAGCGTCTATGCGCTCTGCGCGAGGCCGCTGGTGGCCAATGGCGACGCGGTAAAGCGCGGGACCCCGGTGTGCGAGGTCGGCCGGCAGGATGGCAGCCCGCGGCTGCTCTTCGACATGCGCCACGGGGGCAAGCCCATCGACCCGGCCCAGGTACTGCGCTGACCAAGGCGGCGCTGCCCGGCCTGCCGTCATGCCTTGTTCATCGCCGTGACGCGCGCCTGTCATGCCCAGCCGCCATCCTCGGCGGTGTCAGCCCCCTTCGGGCCTGCCACCGCACGAGGAGCCCCATGCGCATCTGCCTGGTCAGTGAAACCTGGTCCCCCGACATCAACGGCGTCGCCCATACCCTCGGCCAGATCGGCGAGGAACTGCGCCGGCGCGGCGTGGCCCTCCAGCTGATCCGGCCCCGGCCGGCAGACGGCGCCGTGCCGCGCGCCGAGGGGATGGAGGCGGAGCTCCGGGTCCACGGGCTGGGCCTGCCCGGCTACCGCCAGGTGCGTATCGGCCTGCCGGCCACGGCGGCCATCCAGCGCCTGTGGCGCCAGCAACGCCCGACGGCCGTCTACCTGGCCACCCAGGGGCCGCTGGGCTGGTCTGCCCTGCGCGCCGCCGAGCGGCTGGGCATCCCGGTGGTCAGCGGCTGGCACACCAACTTCGACCACTACTGCCGCGACTATGGTCTGCCCTGGCTGGCGCCGCTGGTGCTGCGCCGCCTGCGCCACTTCCACAACCGCACGGCCGCCACCCTGGTGCCGACCCGTGCCCAGGCCGAGGCGCTTGCCGGCCGCGGCTTCGCCAACCTGCGGGTCATGGCGCGCGGCATCGACGGCCAGCGCTTCTCGCCGGCCCATCGCGACCCGGCCCTGCGCGCCGCCTGGGGCAGCGATGCCCATCGTCCGGTGGCGCTCCATGTCGGACGCCTCGCCGCCGAGAAGAACCTCGACCTGTTGCGCGACACCTTCACGGCGATGCTCGCCGCCCGCCCGGACATCACCCTGGTAGTGGTCGGCGACGGCCCGGGACGGGCCGCGCTGCAGCGCGCCCTGCCCGACGCCCACTTCGCCGGTTTCGTCGACAGGGAAAGCCTGGTGCGCCATTACGCCAGTGCCGACCTCTTCGTCTTTCCCTCGATCTCCGAGACCTGGGGCAATGTGGTCCTCGAGGCCATGGCCAGTGGCCTGGCCGTGGTGGCCTTCCGCCATGCCGCCGGCGCCGAGCTGATCGACGACGACCTCAACGGTGTCAGCCTGGCGGTGGGTGACGAGGCCGGCTTCCGGGAGGCCGCCGCGACCCTCTGCCAACAGCCTGCCCGCTATGCCCGTCTGGGGCGCGCCGCCAGGGAGCGCGCCCTGACGTACCGCTGGTCGGCGATTGCCGATACCTTCCTCGCCACCCTGGCCCAGCCCCGGGAGACCCACGATGAAGCCGCATCCGCCTGCCGTGTTTGAACGCCTCGACCTCATCGAGTGGCAGCTCTGCCGACGCCTGGCCGGCTTCAACGTCCACCCGCCCTGGCTGGCCCTGCTGCGCCTTTGCAGCAAGCTGGGAGACTGGCCGCTGTGGGTCGCGCTGATCCTCGCCCAGCCGCTGCTCCACCCCGCCGGCAGCGGCCAGCGGATGGCCCAGTATATCGCCACGGCCCTGGTGGCCATCGGCCTCTACCGAGTGCTGAAGACCCGCCTGTGTCGCGAACGCCCCTTCATCACCTTCCGCGGCATCATCAACTGCAGCGAGCCCGCCCGGGACCGCTACAGCTTTCCCAGCGGCCATACCATGCATGCCGTGCTGTTCTGCGTGATGACCGCCGCCCATGCCCCCTGGCTGCTGCCCTGGCTGGTTCCCGTCGCGCTGCTGATCGCCGTCTCCCGGGTGGGTCTGGGGCTGCACTACATCAGCGATGTGCTGGCCGGCGCCCTGCTGGGGATGGGCTTTGCCCTGGCGAGCCTGCAGCTGGCCGGCTGATGCTGGTCGCCAGGGGGCGCGGGATGGCATCCTGGCGTCATGACGTTGCCCACTCTCCTGCCGGGCGAGCGCCTGCTCGACTCGCCTGCCCTGACCCTCCAGCACGGCCTGCTCGGTGAGCCCGCCGCCAGCAAGGCGCTGGCACGGCTCGACCGCGAACTTGCCTGGCAGCGCCCCACCCTGCGTCTCTACGGACGTGAGCATCCGATCCCGCGCCGCCAACTCTGGATGGGGGACCCCGACGCCCGTTACTGCTACTCGGGCCGGGACTTCCTGCCCGAGCCCTGGCACCCCGCGGTGGCGGCCCTGCGCGACCGGGTGGTCAGCGCGCTGGCCGACGCCGGCACCCGCTCCCGCTTCAACAGCGTGCTGCTCAATCGCTATGCCGGCGGCGAGGAGCGCATGGGCTGGCACAGTGACGACGAACTCGAGCTTGGCCCGGCGCCGCTGATCGCCGCGGTGAGCCTGGGGAGCGAGCGGCCGCTACGCTTTCGCTGGAAGGACCGCTCCCGTGAGGCCTTCAACGTCTGGCTGCCCCATGACAGCCTGCTGGTGATGGGGGCCGGCGTGCAGGAGAGTCTGCAGCATGCCCTGCTGCCGCGCCGGCTGCCCGGGCTGCGCATCAGCCTGACCTTCCGCCTGGTGAACCCGACCGCGCCCCCCGCCTGACACGTCGCCGTCCTTGATGCTTGTGCTCCATGATGAAACGGCCATCCCGGGTCGGGATGGCCGCCATTGGGCACCTAGATAGATAACGGTATAAAAAGGCAGGCGTCAGCCCCGATGGTACCCGGGCGTGACGAAGGGCATCCTGGTCACCGTCATCGGCAGGCGCTTGCCCCGCACCTCGGCATACACCGTGGTGCCGACCTCGCTGGCCTCGATGGCCACGTAACCCATCGCCACCGGCCGGCCGATGCTGGGACCGAAGCCGCCGGAGGTCACCTGGCCCAGCCGGTTCTCCTCGGCATCGTAGAGTTCGGCCCCCTCGCGCACCGGGGCGCGGCCCTCGCCGAGCAGGCCCACCCGCTTGCGGCGATGGTCCTTCTCCGCCACCTGGTGCAGGATCAGGTCGGCCCCGGGGAAGCCACCGGCCCGCTCGCCACCGCGACGGCGCGGCTTGCCGATGGCCCAGATCAGCCCCGCCTCCACCGGCGTCGTCCCGGTATCGATATCGTGGCCATAGAGGCACAGGCCCGCCTCGAGGCGCAGCGAGTCACGCGCCCCCAGGCCGATCGCATCCACCTCCTCTTCCGCCAGCAGCAGGCGCGCCAGGGCTTCGGCCTCCTCGGCGGCTACCGAGATCTCGAAGCCGTCCTCGCCGGTGTAGCCGCTGCGGCTGGCCCAGACCTCGATGCCCTCGATGGTGAAGTGGCCATGCTGCATGAAGACCATCTCGCACGCCTCGGGACACAGGCGCTGCATCACCTCGGCCGCCTGGGGTCCCTGCAGCGCCAGCAGGCCCCGGTCGACGACCTCCACCTCGTGGTCGGGCAGGCCGCGGCGCAGGTGGGCGATATCCTGTTCCCGACAGGCGGCGTTGACCACCAGGTAGAGGTGGTCCCCGGCATTGACCACCATCAGGTCATCCAGGATGCCGCCCTCCTCGGCGGTGAACAGCGCGTAGCGCTGCATGCCCTCGGTCAGCCCGACGATGTCCGCCGGCACCAGGCTCTCCAGCGCCTCGGCCGGATTCGGGCCGCGCAGCAGGATCTGCCCCATGTGGGAGACATCGAAGAGCCCGCAGGCACGGCGGGTATGCTCGTGCTCGCGCTTGACCCCCAGCGGATACTGAACCGGCATGTCGTAGCCGGCGAACGGCACCATCTTGCCCCCCAGTTCCAGGTGCAGGGCGTGCAAGGGGGTATGCTTGAGTTCACTCATGTCGTCATCACTCATGGCTTGGGGGCCAACGCAAGAGAGGTGCCCTTCTGGACACCTCTCTTGCGCGACGCTCCCTCAGGATTTGTCGTGGTCCAGCTCCTCGCCCGGCAGGATCTCCTTACCGTCGAAGTAGTCACGGGCCAGCTTGAAGACCACCGGCGACAGCAGCGCCAGGGCGATCAGGTTGGGGATGGCCATCATGGCGTTGAAGGTGTCGGCCATCAGCCAGATGAAGCCCAGCTGGGCCATGGCACCCAGCGGGATCGCCAGAACGAACAGCACCCGGTAGAGCATGATCGAGCGGGTGCCGAACAGGAACTGGAAGCACTTCTCGCCGTAGAAGGACCAGCCGAGGATGGTGGTGAAGGCGAACACCGCCAGCGCCAGCGACACGATCTGATTGCCCATGCCCGGCAGGGCGGCGTCGAAGGAGAGCGCGGTCAGCGACGCCCCGGCCTCGCCGGTCTCCCAGACCCCCGCGGTCAGGATGACCAGCGCGGTGATGGAGCAGACGATGATGGTGTCGATGAAGGTACCCAGCATGGCGATCAGGCCCTGGCGAACCGGGTTCTTGGTCTGAGCCGCGGCGTGGGCGATGGGGGCGCTGCCCAGGCCCGCCTCGTTGGAGAAGATGCCGCGTGCCACGCCGAAGCGGATCGCCGCCATCACCGCCGCGCCGGCGAAGCCACCCATGGCCGCATGCGGGTTGAAAGCGTAGTAGAAGATCATGCTGAACGCCTCGCCGATCTGGCCGGCGTTGATGATCAGCACGACCAGGCCGGCCAGCACGTAGAGGATCCCCATGACCGGCACCAGCTTGCCCGCCACCTTGGCGATGCGCTTGATGCCGCCGAGGATCACGGCGCCGGCCAGCACCATGATCACCACCCCGGTGATCCAGTGCGGCAGGCCGAAGGTGGAGTCCAGGGCATCCGCCACGGAGTTGGACTGCACGGTATTGCCGATGCCGAAGGCCGCCACGGCGCCGAAGAAGGCGAAGGCGCCGCCCAGCCACAGCCACTTCTTGCCCAGGCCGTTCTTGATGTAGAACATCGGCCCCCCGACGTGGTAGCCGGTGCTGTCGGTCTCGCGGAAGCGCACCGCCAGCACCGCCTCAGCGAACTTCGTCGCCATGCCCACCAGGGCCGTGATCCACATCCAGAACACCGCCCCCGGGCCACCCAGGGCGATAGCGGTGGCCACGCCGGCGATGTTGCCGGTGCCGATGGTGGCGGAGAGTGCCGTCATCAGGGCATTGAAGGGCGATATCTCGCCGTCCTCATGCTTCTCGGGCTTCTTGCCGGGTTCCGGCTTCTTGTCACGCCCCTGCCACATCAGCTTGAAGCCGGTACCGAGCTTGCGGATCGGCATCAGCTTCAGGCCGAGTTGCAGGTAGAGGCCCACCCCCAGCAGCAGGATGAGCATCAATGGCCCCCATACCACGCCATTGATGGCACCGAAGATACTGTTCAAGGTTTCCACGAGAGTCTCCCTTATTCACGCTTGTTGTTGTGACCCGCCATTCACGCCGGGTATCGCCTGACCTCGGGAAAGACGAAATGGCATGGACGAGCCAGGCTTCGACGAAAGATCGACAGGACGAACGCCTTCACGATAGCGGATCCTGCCACTGATGCACCAGCCCGATGAACCGGAGGAGACACCTCGGCCGCACCGCTCGCCATGACGCCACCTGTTTCCGATCGGAAACGCGGGAAGCCTACTGTCGGCGGCGCCAAGGAGCAAGGAGATGGTGCCTGGCACCGCCGGACGCCGAGGCGCGCCCCGGATCCCGCCCGCCATGCGCCGTGCGGCCCGGTCGCATCCCAGTTCCCCCCGGCAGCAGGCCTCACGCCGGGCCCGCCACTGGACGAACCGGCCCCGGCGGACCACCCTGTGAACGGGTCGAGGAGCGCAAGGCATCGAACCGACCCACCGGGAGGACTCGCCAAATGCCGCCAATGGCGTTAGCATTCGCGGATCCGAAAACCTTTTTCGTATAGGAAATCACGATGAGCTCTATCCCCGCCAACCTGCGCTATGCCGAAAGCCATGAATGGGTCCTCGACAATGGCGACGGCACCGTGACCATCGGCATCACCGACCATGCCCAGGAGGCGCTGGGCGACGTGGTCTTCGTCGAGCTTCCCGAGGTGGGCCGCACCCTGGCCGTGGGCGACGAGTTCGGCGTCATCGAGTCGGTCAAGGCCGCCTCCGACCTCTACGCGCCGGTGGCCGGCGAGATCCTCGCGGTCAACGAGGCCCTCGAGGATGCGCCCGAGACCGTCAATGAGTCGCCCTACGAGGATGGCTGGATCATGAAGGTACGCCTCGAGGACGCCAGTGTCCTCGACGACCTGCTCGATGCCGACGCCTATCAGGCCGTCGCCGCCGACGAGGAGTGATCCTCACCCCGGCGCCCCTCGGCACCGGCCAGCCGTGCCGGCCGCCGACGACGGGCGCCATTTCCGGCCTCGTCCCTGACGGGGCCGGCCCGTTTCGATGATTCCCGGGGCGAGGCCCCGTCACGCACACAGGGTGTTCCATGGCTTTCGACAACCGCCGTCTGGCCGATCTGGCCGCTCACGATGCCTTCCTCCAGCGCCACAACGGACCGGCCGGCGCCGACGTGGACAGCATGCTCACCTCCCTCGGCATGGAGAGCCTGCCCTCGCTGATCGAGGCCACCGTCCCCGCCGACATCCGGCTGGGACGTGAGCTGGACCTGGACCCGCCCAAGAGCGAGGCCGAGGCCCTGGACTACCTGCAGCGCCTGGCCCGCCAGAACCGGGTCGTCAAGAGCTACATCGGCCAGGGCTACTACGACACCCACCTGCCGACGGTGATCCAGCGCAACGTGCTGGAGAACCCGGGCTGGTACACCGCCTACACGCCCTACCAGCCGGAGATCTCCCAGGGTCGCCTGGAGGGCCTGCTCAACTTCCAGCAGATGGTCATGGACCTCACCGGCATGGAACTGGCCAACGCCTCGCTGCTCGACGAGGCCACCGCCGCCGCCGAGGCCATGGCGCTGTGCAAGCGCGCCAACAAGAAGGCCAAGAGCGACACCTTCTTCGTCGCCGAGGACGTCTTCCCCCAGACCCTGGACGTGGTGCGCACCCGCGCCGCCTGGTTCGGCTTCGAGCTGGTGGTGGCCCCGGCCGAGGAACTCGCCGAGCATGAGGTCTTCGGCGCCCTGCTGCAGTACCCCGGCGACAGCGGCCCAGTCCGCGACCTGGCGCCGCTGATCGAGACCGCCCGCGAGCGCGGCGTGATGACCTGCGTGGTGGCCGACCTCATGGGCCTGGTGCTGCTCAAGGAGCCGGGGGCGCTGGGCGCCGACATGGTGGTGGGCTGCTCGCAGCGCTTCGGCGTGCCGATGGGCTACGGCGGCCCGCATGCCGCCTTCTTCGCCACCACCGACAAGCTCAAGCGCTCGATCCCGGGCCGCATCATCGGCGTCTCCAAGGACAGCCGCGGCAACACGGCGCTGCGCATGGCCATGCAGACCCGCGAGCAGCACATCCGCCGCGAGAAGGCCACCTCCAACATCTGCACCGCCCAGGCCCTGCTGGCCAACATCGCCGGCTTCTACGCCGTCTACCACGGCGCCAAGGGGCTGCGCACCATCGCCTCGCGCATCCACCGCCTGACCACCATCCTGGCGACGGGGCTGGCGGAAAAGGGCGTCACCCTGGTCCACGACAGCTGGTTCGACACCCTGCGCCTGACCGGCGTGGACGCCGGCAAGCTCCATGGCCGGGCCATGACCCAGGACCTCAACCTGCGCTACTTCGCCAATGGCGACGTGGGCCTGAGCCTGGACGAGACCACCACCGCCCACGATGTGGACGTGCTGTTCGACGTGCTGCTCGGCGAGGAGCACGGCCTCTCGGTGCGCGAGCTCGACGACCGGGTGCTGGCCGAGGGACTCACCGGCATCCCGGCGGCCTGCCGGCGCGAGTCGGACTTCCTGACCCACCCGACCTTCCGCCGCTACCACAGCGAGACGGAGATGCTGCGCTACCTCAAGCGCCTGGAGAACAAGGACCTGTCGCTGGCCCACGCCATGATCCCGCTGGGCTCCTGCACCATGAAGCTCAACGCCACCAGCGAGATGATCCCCATCACCTGGCCGGAGTTCGCGCGCATCCACCCCTTCGCGCCCCGCGACCAGGTGGCCGGCTACCGGCAGATGATCGACGAACTGGCCGCCTTCCTGGTGGAGGTCACCGGCTACGACCACATCTCCAT
>NZ_JAWSUJ010000023.1:0-47657 GCF_033549285.1 Halomonas sp. | reverse complement strand
ATCTCTCCGGCCGAGTTCATTCCCCTCGCCGAACGCTCCGACCTGATCCATCGTCTCGGTGACTGGGTCATGGAGACCGCCTGCCATCAGCGGGCGCTCTGGCGGGATGCCGGCCTGGCCATCGAACGCATCGACATCAACTTCTCCGGCCGGCAGATGAGCCGGCCCGATGTCTTCCAGCGCTTCGAGGCCTGCCTGGCACGCCATGGCCTGGGGCCCCGGCACATCGGTCTCGAGCTCACCGAGAACGTGCTGATCGAGGCCGACGACAGGATCCTCGAAGGCTTGCGCCGGCTCCATCACCTGGGCTTTCGCATCGCCATCGACGATTTCGGCACCGGCTACTCTTCGCTCAGCTACCTCAAGCACTTCCCGGTCACGGCGCTCAAGATCGATCGCACCTTCGTGCGGGATGCCCCGGACCAGCCCGAGGATCGCGCGATCATGGAGGCCGCGATCTTCATCGGCCATCGTCTGGGGCTCGAGGTCGTGGCCGAAGGTGTGGAGAACCGTGAGCAGCTCACGCTGATCCGGGAGATGCGCTGCGACCTGGTCCAGGGGTTCTACTTCTTCCGGCCCATGCCCGCCCTGGAGATGGAGCGCGTCCTGGGCGGGCTGGTGGCGGGTCATCCGGGGGTCTCGGGCTGAGTCTGCCGCCCGCTTGGCGTAGAATGCCAGCCCCGCGCACGACCACGGAGCCCCTGTGACTTCCCTCGACGAATCCCGATCCTCCCTTGGTCTCACCCTCTGGCGCCAGACCTGGCCCATGGCCATCGGCGTGCTGGCGCTGCTCGGCTTCCAGCTGGTGGACAGTGCCTTCATTGCCCGCCTCGGCACGGCTCCACTGGCCGCCCAGTCCTTCACCTTCCCGCTCTCCTTCCTGGTCATCGGCATCCAGGTCGGCATGGGGATCGCCATCGCGGCGCTGATCTCGCGTGCCCTGGGAGCGGGGGAAGCCGCCCGGGCACGGCGGCTGGGCAGCCTGGTGATGCTGGTCGGGACCGTCACCCTAGCCCTGCTGGTGGTGCTGCTGTGGGCCATCCAGGCGCCGGTCTTCTCCCTGCTGGGGGCCGACGCATCCACCCGCGAGCTGATCCGGGCCTACTGGGCGCCCCAGCTGCTGGCGGCCTGGCTGGGGGCGGTGCTCTATTTCGGCTACAGCCTGTTCCGGGCCCACGGGGACACCTGGCTGCCCGGCAAGATGATGGTGATCACCAGCCTGGTCAACCTGTGCCTCGACCCGCTGCTGATCTTCGGCATCGGGCCCTGGCAGGGGTTGGGGCTGCCGGGCGCCGCCTGGGCCACGACGATCGCCTTCGCGACCGGCATTCTGGTGCTGGGCCGTCGCCTGGTTAGCATGGACTGGCTGGCGGCCGAGGGACTGCTCGGGGAGCTGCGCCGTTCGCTGGTGCCCTTTGCCGGCATCGCCGGCCCGGCCATGATCAGCCAGCTGATGCCGCCCCTGGCGGCCATGCTCGCCATCTCGGTGGTGGCCTCGCTGGGCGAGGCCCAGGTGGCGGCCTGGGGGCTGGCCAGCCGCCTGGAGACCCTCTCGCTGATGGTGGTGCTGGCCATGACCATGTCGCTTCCGCCCTGGCTCGGGCGCTGCTACGGCGCCGGGGACTGGAGCCAGATACACCGCCTCATGCGCCTGGCGCTCAGGGTGGTGGTCGTCTGGCAGCTGTCACTGGGGCTCCTCATGGCCCTGGCCTCTCCCTGGGTGGCACTGGCCCTATCCGGCAATCCCGAGGTGCGCGATGACCTGGCGACCCTGATTCGCTTCCTGCTGCCCAGCTATGCGGCACTGGGGGTCTGCATGATCGTGGTCTCGGCGGGCAACGCCCTGGGCTGGCCGCTGCGCGCCATGCTGATATCGGCTGCCCGGCTGTTCCTCTTCTACTTGCCCTGTCTCTGGGTCGGGGCCTGGCTGGGGGATCTGCTTGGCCTGGCCATGGGCGCGGCACTCGGCAACCTGCTGGCGGGACTGGCGGCCTGGCAGGTGCTCCGTCGGATCCTCGCCAGCCCCCGCCGGCAGCCGGTAAAAGTGGATAGTGCGATCACCTGAAAAATATAATATTTGTGGTATATAAAATAACTAAATCTATAAAATACAAAGTAAAATCATTGATAAAGCAGTATATTCAGTCGAATCGCCTGGAGCTATCTCCCTATACTGCCTGCCTTCGATCCCACAACCACAAGGCAGAAGGGGAGTCCCCATGAAGGTACTGATTCTCGGCAGCGGCGTCGTCGGCGTCACCAGCGCCTATTACCTGGCCCGCCAGGGCCACGAGGTCACGGTGGTGGACCGTCAGCCGTCACCGGCGCTGGAAACCAGCTACGGCAATGCCGGCCAGGTCTCCTTCGGCTTCTCCTCGCCCTGGGCGGCGCCCGGCATCCCGCAGAAGGCGGTCAAGTGGATGTTCCAGGAACACGCCCCGCTCAAGATCCAGCCCAGGATGGATCCGACCATGGCGCGCTTCATGGTGCAGATGCTGGGCAACTGCAACGCCGACCGCTACCTGGTCAACAAGGAGCGCATGGTGCGCGTGGCCGAGCATAGCCGCGCCTGCATCAATGCCCTGCGCGCCGAGACCGGCATCCGCTACGAGGACCGCCAGCGCGGCCTGCTGCAGCTGTTCCGCCACGAGAGCCAGGTGGAGGCGGTGGCCAAGGACATGCGGGTGCTCGAGCAGTGCGGGGTGCGCCACCAGCTGCTGAACGCCGACGAGATCGCCGGCGTGGAACCCGCCCTTTCCCGGGTGCCGGGCAAGTTCGTTGGCGGCCTGCACCTGCCTGACGACCAGACCGGCGATTGTCACCTCTTCACCAACCGCCTCGCGGACTACTGCCGCGAGCGGCTGGGCGTCGAGTTCCGTTTCAACGTCGAGATCCAGCGCCTCAGGCGCAGTGCCGGTGCCATCGAGGGCGTGGTGACCAGCGCCGGCGAGCTCACCGCCGATGCCTACGTGGTCTGCCTGGGGAGCTATTCGCCGTTCCTGGTCAAGGATCTGGATATCCGGTTGCCGATCTACCCGGTCAAGGGCTACAGCCTGACCGTGCCGGTGACCGATGATGGTGGGGCCCCCCAGTCCACGGTGATGGACGAGACCTTCAAGGTGGCGATCTCGCGGTTCGACGACCGCATCCGCGTCGGCGGTACCGCGGAGCTGGCTTCCTACAACCTCGACCTGCTGGAGAAGCGCCGGGCCACCATCGGCATGGTGGTGCGTGACGTCTTCCCGGAAGGGGGCGACGTCGAGAAAGCGGAGTTCTGGACCGGCCTGCGCCCCATGACCCCGGACTCGACGCCGATCATCGGCGCCACCCGGGTCGACAACCTGTGGCTCAACACCGGCCATGGCACCCTGGGCTGGACCATGAGCTGCGGCAGCGGCCAGCTGCTGGCCGACCTGATGAGTGGCAAGGCGCCGGCCATCGACCCCAGTGGGCTGGATGTCTCCCGTTACGCGGCCTGATATGGGAAAGGAGCAAGGAGAAAGGAGAAAGGAGAAAGGAGAAAGGAGAAAGGGAAACAGTGCCAAGCCGCTTGCATACGAAAAGGCCCGCCGGTTTCCCGGCGGGCCTTTGCTCGATGGTCTCGGGCGAGGTGGCGATCAGTTGACCGCGGCGATCGCCTTGGCCAGGTAGGGCAGGTTCTCGTGGGAGAAGCCGGCCACGTTGGCGCGGCCCGAGCGCACCATGTAGATGCCGAACTCGTCGCGCAGACGGTCGACCTGCTCGCCCGTCAGGCCGGTGTAGGAGAACATGCCACGCTGCTCCGCCACGCAGGCGTACTTCTGCTCCAGGCCGTAGGGCTTGAGGGCCTCGACGAAGTCACGACGCAGGGTGTTGATGCGGTCGCGCATCTCGGTGAGCTCCTCGCGCCAGATGGCGGCGAGCTCCGCGGAGTGCAGGATCTCGCTGACGATGGCGCCGCCGTGGGCCGGCGGGTTGGAGTAGTTCTCGCGAGCCACGATGGCGATCTGCGAGCGCACGTTCTCCATCTGCTCCTCGTTCTTCGCCACCATGATCAAGCAACCGGTACGCTCGCAGTAGATGCCGAAGTTCTTGGAACAGGAGCTGGTGATGATCACCTCGTCGAGGTTCTCGGCCATCAGGCGAACCCCGTAGGCATCCTCGTCCAGGCCCTCGCCGAAGCCCTGGTAGGCGAAGTCGATCAGCGGCAGCAGGTCGCGCTCGCGGACGACTTCCAGCACCTGCTGCCACTGGTCGCGGGAGAGGTCGAAGCCGGTGGGGTTGTGGCAGCAGGCGTGCAGCAGCACCACGTCGCCTTCGGGGATCTGCTTGAGCGCCGCCAGCATGCCGTCGAAGTCGAGACGGTTCTCGGCGTCCACATAGGGGTACTTGTGCAGCGTCAGGCCGGCGGCGGGGAAGATGCCCAGGTGGTTCGGCCAGGTCGGGTCCGAGACCCAGATGTCCCTGCCGGGCAGCTGGTGGGCGATGAAGTCGGCCGCCAGGCGCAGGGCACCGGTACCGCCGGGGGACTGGGTGGCGCTGGCGCGCTTGGCCGCCAGCACCGGCGAGCCCTCGCCCAGCACCATGGGCAGGACCACCTCACCATACGCCGGCGCGCCATGGGAGCCGATGTAGGTCTTGGTGGTCTCGTTCTTGAGCAGCAGGGCCTCGGCTTCCTTGACGGCGCGCATCACCGGGGTGTTGCCCTGGTCGTCCTTGTAGACGCCCACGCCAAGATCGACCTTCTGAGGGTTGGTGTCCTTCTTGAAGGCCTCGATCAGACCGAGGATGGCGTCCCCGGGAACCCGCTCAATTTTCTCGAACATTTATTTCGCTACCTCGTCGGTTCTGGCGGCAAGAATGAAATCGTTCCTGTGCAGGCCCTTCATCTCGTGCGACCACCAGGTCACGGTGACCTTGCCCCATTCGGTCAGCAGGGCCGGATGGTGACCGGCTTCTTCGGCGATCTCGCCGACGCGGTTGGTGAAGTCGAGGGCCTGCTGGAAGTTGCGGAACTTGAAGACCCGCTCCAGCTTCATGATGCCATCGCGCTCGATGATCTGCCACTCGGGGACCTCGGCCTTGTACTGCTCGATCTCGGCCTCGGTGACGTGGGGGGCGTCCCAGCTGCAGGCCTCGCACTGCTGTTCGGAAAGCTGGCTCATGGTATCTCCTTGTCGTCTCGATGGTTTGTCGCTGGGGTGGTCGGTCATGAATTTCGCACAGGGTGATAGCGCCCGAGGCTGATCCGGCAACAGGTTTTCGAGGGGGCGCTGTGAACCCCTCCCTGGGCGCTACCGAAGCCATCCCTGGCGTAGGACCCCCTCTTCAACCTGTTCCCGGCGCCTCTAGTTCTCGGCCTCTGTGCTTGCCCTGGCACTACTCGAGGCCGGCTCGAAGCGGGGCTCGAACAGGCCCAGTTCCATGGCATGGTGCACCATGCCCATGATGTCCTGCCGGGAAAGGTCGTGCAGGGTGGTGAGATCGTCAATCACGTAGTAGAGCGGCTGGAGGATGTCGATGCGGTAGGGGGTGCGCAGGGCATCCACGGGATCGAAGGGCCGATGAACCGGCACGTCGGAGAGCGAGTGCAGGGTCTCCTTGGGCGAGGAGATGATACCGCCCCCATAGATGCGTCGGCCGGCTGGGGTATCGACCAGGCCGAACTCCACGGTCATCCAGTACAGCCGCGCCAGATAGACCCGCTCCTTCGGCTTGGCGGCCTTGCCCAGGCTGCCATAGGTGGCGGTGAACTCGGCGAACGAGGGGTCGGTGAGCATCGGGCAGTGGCCGAAGATCTCGTGGAAGATGTCCGGCTCCTTCAGGTAGTCCATCTCCTCCGGGGTACGGATGAAGGTGGCCACCGGGAAGCGTCGGTTGGCGAGCAGGTCGAAGAAGGTATCGAAGGGGATCAGCGCCGGCACCTGGGCCGTCTGCCACCCGGTGGCGGCCTGCAGCACCCGGTCCACCTCGCCGAGCTGGGGAATGCGCGACTCGGGCAGGGCCAGGCGCTCCAGGCCGTCGAGGTACTGCTGGCAGACGCGCCCCTCGATCATGCCCAGCTGGCGCTGCATCAGGGCCTGCCAGGTGGCATGCTCGGTGTCGCTGTAGGCAATATGGCCCCGGTCGTCGGGGAGTCGAGCGCGGTAGCCTGTCTTGCTGGCGAACTCGCTCAGTTCACTCAGGCGTGACGTTGTGGTCGTCATGGGCTCTCCGTGGCATCGCTTGTGGGTTTGTTGTCGGCCGTGCGGAATCCCCTCGAGTCTAGGCGTGACGGGAGGGCGATCGAGGCGCCTTGCCACCTGCGTAAGGCAGTCGAGAGACGTCATGCTGTAAAGAAATCATGACGATTCTTTCCGTCAACCAGGGGCCTGGGAACAAGATGCGTGCTGGCGCGGATTGAGCGGGCACGAGTGTCACGTTATCTTGACACTCGAGTCACATTGTTGTGACGACTTTCAAGACATTCACGAGAGAACCTTGCCCGATGCGACTGAGGTTTCACTGCCAGAACCGGATCGGCATCCTGCGCGACATCGTCGCCCACTTCTCCGACTACGGTCTCAACGTGGCTCGCGGCGAGGTCGGTGGCGAGCATGGCAATGCGATCTACCTGCATGTGCCGAACCTGCTGCATGCGCAGCTCGCCACCCTCAGGCCGGAGCTGGAAGCGGTCCCGGGGGTGTTCGGGGTGCGCCAGGTCAACCTGATGCCCAGCGAGCGGCGCCACCTGGAGCTGGATGCGCTGCTCTCGTCGCTCTCCGACCCGGTGATGTCCATCGACATGGAGGGACATATCGTGGCCGCCAACCGGGCCGCCGGGCAGCTGCTCGGCGTGCGCATCGACGAGGTGCCGGGGCTCTCGCTGGACCGCCATCTCCCGGAGCTGGACCTGCCGGCGCTGATCCGGCGCAACAATGCGCGGGTCAACGGCCTGCGCATCAAGCTGCGCGAGACCACCTTCCTGGCCGACATCGCGCCCCTGCACCGGGAGCACCAGGACGACGTGGCCTCGCTGGCCGGGGCCGTGGTGACGCTTCACCGGGCCGATCGCATCGGGGAGCGCATCTACCAGGTGCAGCGCCAGGAGCTCCGCGGCTTCGAGGCGATCTTCCAGGCGAGCCCGAGGCTCCAGGCGTTGATCCGCGAGGCGCGGCGGATGGCGCCGCTGGATGCGCCCCTGCTGATCCATGGCGAGACCGGCACCGGCAAGGAGCTGCTGGCACGGGCCTGTCACCTGGCCAGTGCGCGCGGCCAGGCGCCCTTCATGGCCCTCAACTGTGCCGGCCTGCCCGAGTCCATGGCCGAGACCGAGCTGTTCGGCTATGCCCCCGGTGCCTTCGAGGGCGCGCGGCCCGAGGGCAAGCTGGGCCTGCTGGAGCTGACGGCAGGGGGCACCATCTTCCTCGACGAGGTGGGCGAGATGAGTCCGCGGCTGCAGGTCAAGCTGCTGCGCTTCCTGCAGGATGGCGGCTTCCGGCGAGTGGGCAGCGACGAGGAGACCTGGCTCGACGTGCGGGTGATCTGTGCCACCCAGCAGGACCTGCCAGCGCTCTGTGCCGAGGGGATGTTTCGCCACGACCTCTATCACCGTCTCAACGTGTTGTCGCTTCAGGTGCCGCCACTGCGTGAGTGCCGGGACGGCATCGAGGCGCTCTCGATGCACTTCATCGACCGGGCGGCCCGCCAGATCGGCTGCCGCCTGCCGGCGCTCTCGCCGACGGCGCTGGCGAGGCTCGCTGCCTACCACTGGCCCGGCAATGTCCGCCAGCTCGAGAATGTGCTCTTCCAGGCGGTCTCGCTGTGCGAGGGCGAGACCATCGAGCCCGACCACCTGCGCCTGCCCGACGTCGGCGATTCGGCAGGCCTGGCGGGCATCGACCTCGAGGGAAGCCTCGCCGGCATCCTCGGCGAGGTGGAGCGCCGGGTGCTCGAGGCGCTCTATCCGAAGCATCCCTCCAGCCGGCAGCTGGCCAGGCGCCTCGGGGTCTCCCATACCACCATCGCCAACAAGCTCCGGCGCTACGGGATCGGCGGGGAGGCGTGATGGGCCACCTGACCGGACACGGGGTGCCACATGGGGGCTTGCCACTGTGGCTCAAGCTGGTGTTCAGCTTATGGGTGCTGACCTGGGCGCCGACTTACTGGATGCTGCTGGGCCCCCAGAACTACTTCTGGCTCTGCAACCTGGCCAACTTCCTGCTCCTGGCGGGGCTCTGGAGCGAGAGTCGACGCCTGGTTTCCATGCAGTGGCTGGCCGTGGCCCTGGTGGGCACGTTCTGGGCAATAGACGTAGGTACCGCCTCGCTGACCGGCTGGCATCCCATCGGCGGTACCGAGTACATGTTCGATCCCGAACACCCCCCGCTGACACGGGCGATGTCGCTCTACCACCTGATCCTGCCGCTGGTGGCGGGATTCGCCATCTGGCGGATCGGCTACGACCGTCGGGCGCTGGCCTGGCAGAGTGCTCTCACCTGGCTGGTGGTCCCTGCCAGCTATCTCTTTACCGAGGCCGAGCGCAACATCAACTGGGTCGAGGGCCCCTTCGGGCAGCCCCAGACGATGATGGACCCGTTGCTCTACCTGGCGGGGCTGATGCTGCTCTGGCCGCTGCTGATCTACCTGCCGGTGCATTGGCTGACCCTGGCGCTGTCACGTCGACGCCGCGGCTGATCCCCTCAGCCGGCGAGGTGCTCGGTGACGCGCTGGCGAACCTCGGCATAGGGATAGCCCTCCAGGGCGGCGAATCCTTCCAGCTTGCGTGCCTTCATGGGGGTGAACAGCGGCGTGGTGATCCCGCACAAAAAGCGTGTCAGCAGGTCCGCCGTGGGCGGATGACCCTCGCCGGATTGCGCCAGCCGCTCGAGGAAGGGGCCGCATAGGGGCGCGATCTCCCATGACGACAGCGGCCGTGTCGGCTCGGCGGCGGGGAGCCGTGCCACCTGGCCCCGGCAGGCAGAGCAGTGGCCACAGTGCTCGGGGGCGCGGGCATCGCCGAACCAGTCGGCCAGTCGCCGGCTCAGGCAGCGGTCACTCTCGAAGAGCGCGAGCATGGCATGCAGGCGGTCGATCTCGGCGCGCTCCTTGTCGCGGAAGTAGTCGAAGAGCTCATCGGTCAGTGACGCCGGGTCGATCCCGGTCGAGAGCACCTCATAGACCTCGGTCATCTGCTTGCTCTCCAGCACCATCCAGCCCTTCTCGACGAAGTACTCCAGGGCGGTGATCACCCGGCTTCGACGGGTATCCAGGCCACGTTCCGCCCCGAGGGCCTCCAGGGCGGCGAAGTCCAGGCTGTACCAGGTTCGCGCGCGGGAGGAAGCGTCCAGTATCGCCTGGACGAAGGCCCGCCGCTCGCCCTGGAAGCGGGCAAGCAGGGCCTCGGCGTCCTCCTCCAGCCGGAAGCGGTAGTCGGCGAAGTAGCTGTATCGGGGCGCGATGAGGCGGCGCAGCTCGAGCTGCACCAGCAAGGTCTTGAGCGGCAGGGGGCGGATATTGCTGTGCCGCGACAGGGTGTTGAGCATCAGCTCCCACTGGCGGCCGGCAGCGCGCAGGTCGTCGATCACCCGGCGAATGCCATGATGCTCGGGGGTGTCGCCATAGACGAAGTTCTCCAGCACCTCGATATGGTCGCGCCCGGCCAGCATCAGGCAACTGGAGGGCAGGCCGTCGCGGCCGGCACGACCGATCTCCTGGCTGTAGTTCTCGACGGACTTCGGCAGGTCGAAGTGCACCACGTTGCGGATATCGGCCTTGTCGATGCCCATGCCGAAGGCGATGGTGGCGACGATGCAGGGCGTGTGGCCGGCCATGAAGTCACGCTGGATCGCCTCGCGACGCTCGCCGTCGAGCCCGGCGTGGTAGGCGGTGGCCGGCAGGCCTGCCTTCGCCAGGTAGGCGGCCAGCCGTTCCGCCGTCTGCTGCAGGGTGACATAGACGATGGTCGGCTGGGGTGGGCCCTGCTCGAAGCGGGGACGTAGCCACTCGACCAGACGGCGGGGGCGCTCGGCGGCGGGTACCGGCGTCACCTGGAGGTCGAGGTTGGCGCGGTAGAAGCCGGTACCGGTGACATCTGCCGGGGCGATATCGAAGCGCGACCGCATGTCGTCGATCACCCGCGGCGTGGCCGTGGCGGTGAGCAGCAGCACCTGCGGAATGGCAAAGTCGCGACGGTAGTCCGGCAGCTTGAGGTAGTCCGGGCGAAAGTTGTGGCCCCACTCCGAGATGCAGTGGGCCTCGTCCACCACCATCAAGGAGATCGGCACCCGCTGGATGAAGGCACGGAACCGCTCGTTCTTGAGGCGCTCCACCGAGACCATCAGGATGCGGATCTCGCCGCGCTTGACCCCGTCCATGACCGCCGCCGCTTCCTCACGGCTCTGGCCTGAATCGAGGCTGGCGGCAGGGATGCCGTGGCGGTCGAGGAAGGCCAGCTGGTCCTGCATCAGCGCCAGCAGCGGCGAGATCACCAGGGTCAGGTGCGGCAGGTGCAGGGCAGGGAGCTGGTAGCAGAGCGACTTGCCGGAACCGGTGGGGAAGATCGCCGCCGCCGAGCGGCCGGCCACGATGGCCTCGATGACCGGTCGCTGGCCGGGGCGGAAGTCGTCATAGCCGAAGACCTCCTGGAGCGTCTGCTGGATCATGGGCAGCTCCTGCCGTGTGGCATCGGTACATTACTGGGATTTTTTCCAGTATAACGCCCTCGTCGGCTCTCGTCCGCGCGAATGCGGGCCGGCATCGCTACACTTTTCGTGTCCCCGTCACCTCAGGACGGGGCAGGGAGGGACATCATGTCCATCACCGAGCGTCATCTGGAACTCGAGACGTGTGGTGTCACGCTCGAAGGCGACCTGCTGCGCCCCGAGCATCCGGCGGGCATCGTGGTATTCGCCCACGGCAGCGGCAGTAGCCGCTTCAGCGTGCGTAACCGCCGGGTGGCGCGCCACCTGGCCGAACAGGGGCTGGCGACCCTGCTGTTCGACCTGCTGACGCCCGACGAGAGCCTGATCGATGAGCGCACCCGGGCACTGCGCTTCGACATTTCCCTGATCGGCGCCCGAATGAGCGGGGCCGTGGCCTGGGTGGCCGAATCGCCGGAGACCCGGGAATGGGGGATCGGCCTGTTCGGGGCCAGCACGGGCGCGGCGGCGGCACTGATCGCCGCCGCCGAACAGCCGGCGCTGGTGCAAGCCGTGGTCTCACGGGGTGGGCGGCCCGACCTCGCCGGGGAGGCCCTGCCGCGGGTGAAGGCGCCGACCCTGATGCTGGTCGGCGGCCGGGATACCCAGGTGATCGAGTTGAACGAGCAGGCCATGGCGCACATGAGCTGTCCGCGCGAACTGCTGATCGTGCCGGGTGCTACCCACCTCTTCGAGGAACCCGGCACCCTGGAGAAGGTCGAGGCCCATGCCGCTCGCTGGTTCCTCGACCATCTGGGCCGGGCCTAGGTCCCGACCATGACCTGGTTGCGCCCACCGTCCTTGGCCGCATAGAGGCTGTCGTCGGCACGGTGGAGCAGGGTCTCGCGGGTGTCACCGATGCGGTGCTCGGCGATGCCGATGCTGACGGTGATGCGTCCCGGACCGATACCGAAGTCATGGTCGGCGATCCGCTCGCGCAGCCGCTCGGCCAGCTGTCGGCAGTGAGGCTCGGGGGTCAGGGGCAGCAGCAGGGCGAACTCCTCGCCCCCCAGCCGGGCCACCAGGTCCTCCTCGCGCAGCATCTCCCGGCACAGCCGGGCGAGGTCTCTCAGTACCTGGTCGCCCTGGAGGTGCCCCCAGGTGTCGTTGATCGACTTGAAGTGATCGAGGTCGAGCATCATCAGCGACAGCGGCAGGGCATGCCGGTTGCTCAACGAGATCTCCTCGTCGAGGCGCTGCATCAGCTTGCGGCGATTGGCCACGCCGGTCAGGTCGTCGGTGTCCGACAGCCGGCGCAGGCGCTGCTCCTCGGCCATCTGCTCGCTGATGTCGATCATCATGCCGTACCAGAGGATACCGGTATCGACCTTGCGGGGCTGGGCGCGCAGGGCGATCCAGCTCAGGCGGTCATCGGCCATCCGCAGCCGGAACTTGGTGGTGATGGGGCTCTGCCACCGGGCGGAACGCTCGATGGCGGCCATCAGGCGTGGATAGTCCGTCTCGGCCAGGCGCTCGAGGGCCGGCAGGGCATTCTGCGCCAGGTCATGCCGGTCGATTCCGGTCAGTTGGGTACCGCTGCCGGCCAGGTAGGGGAAGTGCATCCGGCCGTCGGGGGCCCGGTGCAGCTGGAAGATCACTCCGGGCAACTGCTCGGTCAACTCGAGGATCCAGTCCGGCTGTGGCATTTCCCCACCCGGCATGACGTCGTTGGAGGGCATGCGGGTGTCCTTTTTCCCTGCTGCGAACAGGTGATTCGTTCTTGGTTATTGTCCTGCCCCTCGGGGAGGGCAGGTAGCGGACGCTGGGCGCCTCTTGGTCAAGCACATCATGATACGCCGACGGAGACATGGCGACATCCTCCCTCCGGTGTAGGAGATTGCTTACAAGTCGCTCGACAAATGACATGGGTCAAGAGAATGCAAGGTTACCGCGGGGCGTCGTAACGTCCCGGGCGGCCGCGGGAGAAGACGGCCTGCCAGAGTTGCAGGTGTCGCGCGCGGAAGGCGCCAGCACAGATCGCCAGGGAGTAGCGGAACATGCGGCGCGTGCGCTCGTTGTAGTGATGGGCGATCTCGTGCCAGCGGGCGTTGAAGTTCGCCAGCCAGGCCATCAGGGTGTGGTCGTGGTCGGGGCCGACCGAGGTTCCTGTAAGCGCCAGTCCGCCATCGGCCCGGCGGGTCACCGCGGAGCGTCGTAACGTCCCGGGCGGCCGCGGGAGAAGACGACCTGCCAGAGTTGCAGGTGTCGCGCGCGGAAGGCGCCGGCACAGATCGCCAGGTAGTAGCGGAACATGCGGCGGGTGCGCTCGTTATAGTGATGGGCGATCTCGTGCCAGCGGGCGTCGAAGTTCGCCAGCCAGGCCATCAGCGTCCTGTCGTAGTCGGGACCGAAGTTCTGCCAATCCTCCATCAGCAGGTGATCCTCGCTGGTGCGTGCGATGTCCATGGCCGACGGCAGGACGCCATTGGGGAAGATATAGCGATTGATCCAGGGGTCCGCGGTGACCTCGGAGCGGTTGGAGCCGATGGTATGCAGCAGGAAGAGGCCATCGGAGGGCATCAGGCGCCTCACCGTCTCGAAGTAGGTGCTGTAGTTGCGGTGCCCCACGTGCTCGAACATGCCGATGGAGACGATGCGGTCATAGAGCCCATCCAGGTCACGGTAGTCCTGCAGCAGGATCTCCACAGGCAGCCCGGCGCAGCGCTCCCTGGCAAGAGCGGCCTGTTCCCGGGAGATGGTGATGCCGGTCACCTCGACGCCGTGGTGGCGGGCGGCATGCTCGGCGAGGCTGCCCCAGCCACAGCCGATATCGAGGACCTTCATGCCCGGCCTGAGGTCGAGCTTGCGACAGGCCAGTTCCAGCTTGGCCCTCTGGGCCTGGTGCAGGTCTTCGGCCGACTTCCAGTAGCCGCAGGAGTAGCACATGGTGGGGTCGAGCATGCGCTCGAAGAGGTTGTTGCCCAGGTCGTAGTGGGCCTCGCCCACCATGTAGGCCCGGGCCTTGCTCTGCAGGTTGAGGAAGCCGGCCTGCAGGCGGTACTTGAGGCGTTCGGTGGTCGAGCGGGCATGCTCACCCAGCCCGTTCAGCAGTAGCCGGTAGGCCAACTCGTCGATACGCTCACACTCCCACCAGCCATCCATGTAGGACTCGCCGAGACCCAGGGTTCCCTGATGCAGTACCCGCGAGAAGAAGTCGGGATGCAGCACGCGGATATCCTGGGGCGCATCCCCGTTGAGCGTGACGCCCGAGCCATCGAGCAGCTGTTCGATGACCCGGCGGGCGCGGGTATCGGGAAGGGCGATGGGGCCGATACGTGGTTCGCTGGTCATGGAGTCCTCCGGGTCCGGTGTTGGATGTCGGGCTGGCGAACGCGCCGGGCACGGCTCTGGGGCAGTGTCGCTTTTGAAAACCAGCATAGACCAGCATGCTTAGCTCGTGTATTTCAACGACTTCACGAACGAGAAAGAAGGAGAGAGCCATGAACGTGATCATTGACCTCTGTGTGGTGCCATTGGGCGTCGGGGTCTCGGTCTCGCCGCATATCGCGGCCTGCCAGCGAGTGATCCAGGCGTCCGGTCTCGAGCACCGCATGCATGCCTACGGCACCAATATCGAGGGGCCGTGGGACGAGGTGATGGCGGTGGTCAAGCGCTGCCACGAGGTCGTGCACGAGATGGGGGCGCCGCGCATCACCACCACGCTCAAGCTCGGGACCCGCACCGATCGCGACCAGCACATGGACGACAAGGTCGCGAGCGTCGAGACCCTGCTGGGCAGGGAGTGACCTCCACGGGACGCTGCTGCGGCACGCTGGCTGTAAACCCTTCGTTACACCCTGTCAGGGATTTTCGCCATGCCGGGGCCGCAAGTGATGGGCCCGCGGCGGCTGTAAGGAATTCGTTACGCGACAGGGGGCAAGGCCCGGCGTGATGGGGCATCCGGGGCGTGGTTGGCGCGTTCCGGCGGAAGGGCCGAGGCACTAGGCTGGGCGTACATCGCGAGCCCGGCGGCGGTACACCCCCGCCGCGGGTCGATCACCGTTATACCGCGACGTCACACCTCGATTCACAACGATTCACAACAACAGCCCCTGGAGGATGCATGAACGCTCCCGCCCATACCCCCGACGCCCTTGACCGCGCCAACCCCATCGGTACCGACGGCTTCGAATTCGTCGAGTACACCGCACCCACCGCCGAAGGCATCGAGGCGCTTCGCGCCCTGTTCCTTCGCCTGGGGTTCACCGAGACCCGGCGCCATCGCTCCAAGCAGGTCACGCTGTTCCAGCAGGAGGGCGTGAACTTCGTCCTCAATGCCGAGCCGGGCAGCCATGCCGCCGAGTTCGCCAGGGTCCACGGACCCAGTGCCTGCGCCATGGCCTGGAAGGTGGCCGATGCGCGCCAGGCCTTCCAGCATGCCGTGGACCATGGCGCGGAGCCCGTCGAGAACCCCGTGGCCGAAGGCGAGGTGGGCATCCCCGCCGTGAAGGGCATCGGCGGGTCGCTGCTCTACTTCGTCGACCACAAGCTCGACGGGGAAGGCCGGACCATCTACGACATCGACTTCGAGGCGATCCCCGGGCGGTCGCCGCAGGACAACAGCGTCGGCCTGCAGGTCCTCGACCACCTGACCCACAACGTCGACCGCGGCCAGATGGACCCCTGGGCCGACTTCTACACCGCCATCGCCAACTTCCGCGAGAATCGGTACTTCGATATCAAGGGCAGGAAGACGGGCCTGCACTCCCGCGCCATGACCGCGCCCTGCGGCAAGATGCATATCCCCATCAACGAGTCCGCAGACGACACCTCGCAGATCGCCGAATTCCTGCGCGAGTACAACGGCGAGGGCATCCAGCACCTGGCCATGGCCACCGATGACATCTATGCCACGGTGCGGGCCCTCAAGGCCAATGGCGTCACCTTCCTGACCACCCCGGATACCTACTACGAGAAGGTCGACGAGCGGGTGCCCAACCATCAGGAAAACCTCGAGGAGCTGCGCGAACTGAGCCTGCTGGTCGATGGCGGTCCCGACCAGGGCGTGCTGCTGCAGATCTTCACCGAGACGGTGATCGGGCCGATCTTCTTCGAGATCATCCAGCGCAAGGGCAACGACGGCTTCGGCGAGGGCAACTTCAAGGCCCTGTTCGAATCCATCGAGGAGGACCAGATCCGCCGCGGCGTGCTCAAGGCGGATTGACCATCGGCATGACCCTGCGCTGAGCGCGAGGCAGGCGGTAACGGCCCAAGGCAGCACGATCGACCGTCCGCCTGCCCAATCACGATAAAATCCGTCACAATGCCGCCCATGTGGCGGCGCCTCGCCGTGTCGGAACAACAACGTCCGTGACCCCTGGTGTGATATGACAACGACTCCACAACCCCGAACCCAGTGGCTTGGCCGCTGGGGCTTCATCCTGGCGGCGACCGGCTCCGCGGTGGGCCTGGGCAACATCTGGAAATTCCCCTACATCACCGGCGAGTTCGGTGGCGGGGCCTTCGTGCTGGTCTACCTGGCCTGCATCCTGGCCGTGGGGGTACCGGTGATGATGACCGAGATCGCCCTCGGGCGCCGCGGCCGCGGCAGTCCCATCGACGCCATCCGTCGCGTGGTCGGCGAGTCGGGGCGCGGCTCGGCCTGGTCGCTGCTGGGCTGGATGGCCATGCTGTGCGGCTTCCTGATCCTGTCGTTCTATGTGGTGGTGGCCGGCTGGTCCTTCTCCTACCTGTGGAAGATGCTGAGCGGTGGCCTGGCCGGATCCAGCGTCGAGGAGATGGCGGCGATCTTCGGCGCCAACAACGCCAGTCCCCTGAACCTGGGGGCCTGGAGCACCCTGGTCACGGTGGCCACCATGGTGATCGTCGGCAAGGGCGTCCAGGCGGGCATCGAGAAGAGCGTCAGCTGGATGATGCCCGGCATGGTGGTGATGCTGCTGATCCTGATCGGCTACGGGATCTTCTCCGGCGGCTTCGGCGAGGCGGTTCGCTTCCTGTTCTCCTTCGATGCCGGCAGCCTCTCCAGCGAGGGCATGCTGGCCGCCCTGGGGCATGCCTTCTTCACCCTGTCGCTGGCCTCCGGGGCCATCCTCACCTACGGCAGCTACCTGCCGGCGCGGGCCTCCATCGCGCGCACCACGCTCTCCGTGGCGCTGGCCGACACCCTGGTCGCGCTGATGGCGGGGCTGGCGATCTTCCCGGTGATCTTTGCCAACGGCATGAGCCCGAGCAGCGGGCCGGGGCTGATCTTCATGAGCCTGCCGCTGGCCTTCCAGGCCATGCCGCTGGGAACCCTGTTCGGCATCCTGTTCTTCGTGATGCTCTCCATGGCGGCGCTGACCTCGTCGATCTCGATGGTCGAGGCCACGGTCTCTTGGCTCACAGACAACAAGGGCCTCTCGCGGCGTGCGGCGTCCTGGGGCACCGGCATCGTGCTGTGGCTGGTCAGTACCCTGGCGATGCTGTCGTTCAATGTCGGGGCCGACTGGACCCTGGCCGGCAAGCACTTCTTCGACTGGCTGGACTACCTGACCTCGCGCTGGATGATGCCGCTGGGCGGTCTGGGCATGTTGCTGCTCGCCGGCTTCGTGCTCAAGAGCGAGACCTTCCGCGAGGAGATCGGGCTCTCTGCCGGCTGGCATGCGCTCTGGCTGTTCATGGTCCGTTACGTGAGCCCGCTGGGCATCCTGGTGATCTTCGTCGATGCCCTGGGGATCACCCGGGTGGAGTTCGCGCTGCACTGGCCCTGGCTGCTGTCGGTCCTGGTGGTGATCACTCTGGTCGGCGAGCTGACCAGCCCGCGCCTGCGCCGCATGCTCTGCCCCTGAGCGCCTCAAAACGTACAGATGAGCCCTCGTCGCCCCCGCCCAGCGGGGGCGACGTCGTTGGCGTGGCCACGGGGCCTGACAATTGGCGGACACGCGGTTATAGGCTTGTGCCGAGGGGATAGTGGCATGTGGCGGTCCTTTTAATTACCATAATGCATAGATAATATTTTTTGCTGAGTATATTGGAATATGCAGGTCGGTCACCGGCACGATGGCGAACTGCTCGACCCGGGCGTCAGATTGCCGACCGGCTCGGCCTTTCCCTCCGGGGGCGTCAGCCTGGTGGGCGCCGGTCCCGGTGACCCGGAGCTGCTGACGATCAAGGCGCTGCGCCGCCTGCAGGCCGCCGAGGTGATCCTGCATGATCGACTGGTCAGCGACGAGATCCTCGCCCTGGCGGCCCCGCAGGCATCCCGGTTCTACGTCGGCAAGGAGCGTTCGCGACACAGCGTGCCCCAGGATGGCATCAACCAGGCCCTGGTCGACTGGGCTCATGCCGGCAAGCGGGTGGTTCGGCTCAAGGGGGGCGATCCCTTCATCTTCGGCCGCGGCGGCGAGGAGCTCGAGACATTGGTGGCGGCCGGCATCGAAGTGGAGGTGATTCCCGGCATCACCGCGGCCTCGGGGTGTGCCGCCTATGCCGGCATCCCGCTGACCCATCGTGATCATGCCCAGTCGGTGCGTTTCGTGACCGGGCACCTGCGCAATGGCAGCAGCGACCTGGACTGGCCGACGCTGGCCGGCCCCGGCCAGACGCTTGTCTTCTACATGGGGCTTGGCAGCCTGGCACTGATCGGCGAGCAGCTTCAGCGTCATGGAATGTCGCCCGAGACCCCGTTGGCACTGATCGAGCAGGGCACCACGGGACGCCAGCGGGTACATATCGGAACCCTGCAGAAGTTGCCCCCGGAAGGCGAAGTGGTTACTATCCGACCGCCGACCCTGATTATCGTCGGCAGTGTCGTGACATTGCACGACCGGCTGGCCTGGTTCGACCGGGACCGAGCCACGAGTTCGGGTTGGCTGCAGGGCAAGCACCCTGCGCCGTCAACAACCGATCATGGCGCCTGATCGCTGGATGCGAGGTTCGGCGCAACACGGTAAGTCATGAGGTGACAGCATGGGGATACGATCCCGCCTGATTCTGACCTGCTGCCTGACGGGTCTGCTGATGGCCGGTTGCGCCGGCAAGGGGCAGGCCCACGAGAAGACGGCAGAGACCCAGCAGGGCGTCGCGTCCTACTACAGCGACCGCTTCCAGGGCCGTACCACGGCCAGCGGCGAGCCCTTCGACCAGCAGGCCCTCACGGCGGCCCATCCGACCCTGCCGTTCGGGACCAGGGTGGTGGTGACCCGCGAGGACAACGGCCGCGAGGTCGAGGTGCTGATCAACGACCGGGGCCCCTATGCCAAGGGGCGCATCATCGATCTCTCCAAGCGCGCCGCCAAGGCGCTCGGCATGTTGAGTCGCGGTACCGCGCCGGTGGAAATCTCCTACGTGCAGTGAGCCCGTCTATCACCACAGGTGGCGCTGCTGGCAAGGAGTCCGTCAGCGGGTAAATTCCCGCTGCCAGCGGGTCAGCAGCGCCTCGCGCTTGAGATCGTCCAGGGTGGCCAGCAGGCCGGGTCCCAGGGTGATCGGCCGCAGAGCCTCGCCCCGTGCCTGACGCAGTGACGTCGCCGTGCCCGGCCCCTCGACAGCGGGATGGATGGCGCCCAGGTGGGTCTCGCGGGCGAGCAGCGCCTGTCCCGTCTCGCCGATGAGGTAGTCGAGAAAGCGCATCGCCGCCGCGGCATGGGGCGCCTGGCGCGGGATCAGGGCCAGGCGCTGGGTCACCAGGGCATAATCCTCGGGCACCACGATCCTCAGCTGCGGCTGGTCGGCCAGCCGCTCCCGGGCATAGCTGCCCAGCAGGTTGTAGCCGACCAGATAGCGTCCCTCGATCAGCCCCTCCAGCATCTCCCCGGTGGTATCCGCAAGCGCCGTGTCTGCCTGACCCAGTGCCGCCACCAGATCCCAGTAGCGGGGCGAGAGCCGCGACTCCTCGATGGCATAGGTATACCCCGCACCACTGGTCGCCGGGTCATAGGTCACCACCCGGCCCCGCAGGGCCTCGGCATGATGCTCGAGCAGGGCAAGCAGGTCGGCATGGCTACTCACCTCCCCGAAGCGCTCGATGACCGCCTCGTTCACGACCATGACGATGGGCTCGAAGGTGAAGGCGAAGAGCTCTTGACGCCAGCGTGCCCAGGCCGGCCAGCGCCGTGCGGCGAGACTCTCCAGGGCGCGGGCATGGCCGTCGTTGGCCAGCCGGTACTGCCAGGGCATGGCCGAGGAGAGCAGCACATCGGCCTCGTCCGGCGCCGCCAGGAAACGCTCGTGCAGCGCCAGGGTGGTCAGATTGCGATAGTGCACCTCCAGATCGGGATGCTCGCGATGAAAGCCCTCCAGCAGCGGGCGCATCTGGGGCAGGTCCAGGGCCCCATGGACCACCAGCCGAGAGGTGGGGCCGCTGTCGGTCGTGGCGGGGTAGTGCAGGCTCTCGTCGGCGCCGGCGGGCGTACCGACCAGGCCGAGAGGCAGCAGCCAGCGACAGGCGAGTCGACTCAGGCGATTCATGGGGTCTCTCCCGGAAACTGCAGTACCACGCGCAATCCGCGGCCGTCATGGCCGGCCGACAGCTGCAGGCGTGCGCCATGGGTTCGCGCGACACCATCGACGATCGCCAGCCCCAGCCCGGATCCCTCCAGGTCGTCGCGGTCGCGGTGGAAGGGGCGCAGCATCAGCAGCCGTCTCTGCGGGGGGATACCGGGACCGTCGTCCTCCACGGCCAGGCGGGGCGGTTTGTCCTCGACCCGCACCGTGACCCGTCGCCCGCCATAGCGACAGGCATTGTCGATCAGGTTGCCGATGGCCTCGGCGAGCAGCCAGTCGATGCCGCGGATCCAGACCTCGCCCCCGGCGGTTTCCACCCCCAGATCGACCCCCTGACGATGGCAGGTCGCCCAGTGGTCGCGAATCGCCTGGCGGGCGATGGCGTTGAGTTCCAGGGGGGCCAGCTCCGGGCGGTACTCGGGATTGGCCAGCCGGGTCAGCGACAGCAGCTGCACCGCCAGCCTGGCGGTGCGCGCGCTGGTGGCCTGCATGGCGACCAGGGCCTCCCTCCAGCGCGCCGGGTCGTCCTGGCGCAGGGCGAACTCGGCCCGCGCCGAGAGGCCCGCCAGGGGCGTGCGCAGCTGGTGCGAGGCATCGCCGATGAAGCGTTCCTGGTTGGCGCGCACCCGGCGCATCCTGGCGAGCAACTCGTTGACCGTATCGCGAAGCTCGGCGAGTTCCCGCGGCAGGGAGAGCTCCAGGGGGGCGAGAGTGCGTGGGTCACGGGCGCGGATCGCGCGGCGCAGGCGGGTCAGCGGCGTCAGTGCGGCGCGGATCGCCAGCAGCAGCCCCACCGTTGCCAGCGCCGCCATGGCCAGGATCATCGCCAGGTTGGCCCGCCACAGCCTGGCGGCCAGGGCATCTCGACCCTCGCGACTGTGGGCGACGCGGACCTCGAAGGGTTCGCGTACCTGCCACTCCTCGAGGCGGGTGCGGCGTACCCCCTGGCGCAGCGACAGGCCCTGCCAGTCGATATGGCGATAGTGCAGGGTGTCTGCGTCCCCGGGGCCCTGCCGCGGATCCCCCGGGAGCTCGGCATTGCCGGTGATCAGGCGGCCCTGGTCATCCACCAGGCTGTAGAAGACCCGCTCCTCGGCGTCGGTGGCCAGCATCTCCAGGGCCGCCGGCGGCAGGTCGAGCCAGAGCCGGTCGTCCTGCCACTGCACCTGCTCGGCGATGGCCAGGGAGGCGGCCTCGAGCAGTCGGTCGAAGGCGCGGTCGGCCGTGCGCTGCGCGTCCACCCACGCCTGGACCAGGATCAGGCTGCCCAGCACCAGCAGGGGAAGCAGCAGCCATCCCATCAGGCGCCGATAGAGGCTGTCGCCCCGCTTCACTCGACCTCCAGCAGGTAACCCAGGCCGCGTACCGTGCGCAGGGCCACGCCGCTGTCACCGAGTCGCTTGCGCAGTCGGTGGACATAGACCTCGATGGCGTTGTGGCCCATGGCGTCGCCCTGGAAGGCTTCCTCGGCGAGCCGCGCCTTGTCTACCGGCTCACCGGCATGATGCATCAGGCAGGAGAGCAGGCGTTGCTCACGGGGCGGAAGGGCGAGCGGCGCATCGTCGAGCGTGAAGCGCTGGTGCCGGGTGTCGAGCTTGAGGGCACCGACCCTGAGTTGCGGGTCCGGACTGCGTCGGCGCAGCAGGGCGCGAACCCTGGCCTCGAGCTCATCCAGGGCGAAGGGCTTGGCCAGGTAGTCGTCCGCGCCGAGGTCGAGGCCCCGCACCCGATCCTCCACGGCGCCTCGTGCAGTCAGGATCAGCACCGGGGTGTCCCGGTCGTGGCGCCGCAGCGCCTCGAGGACCGCCAGGCCGCTGCATCCCGGCAGGTTGAGGTCGAGCAGCACCAGTTCGACACCATGCCCCGGCACCGAGAGACGTGCCCGCGCCGCGTCGCCGTCCGACAGGTGGCAGACGGCGTGGCCCTCGAGTCCGAGAGTGTCGACCAGGGTCTCGGCCAGCAGGGCGTCATCCTCCACGAGCAGCACGGTCATGGCCCAGCCTCCCGGGCCGGGCCGGCCGCGAGCGTCGCCAAGGCATCGGCCAGGAGGCGATGCGCCTGCTGCGAGTCCAGGCGTCCGGCGGGCCCCGACAGGGCGAGCCACATGGGGGGCTCGATGGCATCCCCCGGCAGTGCCTGGCACACCATCACGCCGCCGGGCAGTGGCGGGCGAGGGTCATCCTCCGCCACCGCTGCCCAGCGATCCCCCGGGCGCAGGTCATGGCGCAGGGAGGCCTCGGGAAGGGTGACGAGGCGGCACTCCACCATGCCGTCCTCCACCTCGAGCAGGGCGGCGGTCTCGCCGCTATCGGCCGAGAGGCGGACGAGCAGGGGCTGGATCCGGGTCGCCAGGTGTCGACCGGGGAGGTGACGCCGTGCCAGGCGTACCGGGGCATGGCCGAGGTGCCAGCGGCCCTGCTCGTCGCGCTGCACATAGTCGAAGCGGGTCAGCGACCCCAGCAGCCGCAGCAGGGTGCTCTTGTAATAGCCGGTGGCCTGGGCCAGCTCGGCCAGGGTGAAGTGCTCCTGGGGGGAGTCGAATGCCTCGAGCACTGTCAGTGCCCGCTCCACGGCCTCGACGCGGTCCTGTGCCATCGAAGGGGCGTGCCTCCTCATCACGTTGTGTTGAACCAAGGGAGCGTTGAACTTTGGTCGCAATCGAGGCGACAGGCGTTGACGCCCCTCGACGCCAGGCCTAACTTTCCATCCTGAGGAACGATGTTCTGCCTTACAGAATTGTAAGGAAGGCCGACAGGTTCCGCAAGCCAACAATCACACAAGCCAACATCAGGAGGAACGCCGCCATGACGTTCAAGCGCCCCGTCCAACTGGTTGCCGTCGCCGTTCTCGCGACCAGCGCCGCCTCGGCCTTTGCCTTCGAGCCCAAGGGCAAGGTCGAATGTATCGCCCCCTCCGACCCCGGTGGTGGCTGGGACTTCACCTGCCGCAGCGTCGGCAATGTGCTCCAGGAGCTTGACCTGGTGCCGGGTAACGTCCAGACCCTGAACATGGCCGGTGCCGGCGGGGGGGTGGCCTACGCCCACGTGGTCAGCAAGCGCGCCGGTGACGAGCAACTGCTGGTGGCCGCCTCCACCGCGACCACGACCCGCCTGGCCCAGGGCCAGTTTCCGGGGATGACCGCCGACATGGTCAACTGGATCGGCGCCCTGGGGGCCGACTACGGGGTGATCGCCGTGTCGGCCGATTCCGAGTATCAGGACCTGCCGGCGCTCATGGAAGCCATCGACGAGGATCCGCGCAGCGTCAAGTTCGCCGGGGGAAGCGCCAAGGGGGGCTGGGACCACCTGAAGGTGCTGATCACCGCCGACGCCGCGGGTGTGGATGAGCTGCCGCGCATCCCGTACCTCTCCTACAACAACGGCGGTGAGGCCATGACCCAGGTCGTCGGTGGCCACGTCGATGCCTTCACCGGCGATATCTCCGAGGCCCAGGGCTTCATGGATTCCGGTGACCTGCGCGTGCTGGCGGTCCTCGCGGAAGAGCGCCTGCCGGGGGACTTCGACCACATCCCGACCGCCATGGAGCAGGGCATCGATGCCCTCGGCCCCAACTGGCGCGGCTTCTACATGCCGGCCGATATCTCCGATGAGGCCAAGCAGTACTGGATCGATGCCATGGATACCGTCTACGAGAGCGAGGAGTGGAAGGAGCTGATGACCAGCAACGGCCTCATGCCCTTCCACATGACCGCCGGCGAGTTCGAGTCCTTCGTCCAGGACCAGATCGCCGACATCGAGCAGCTCTCCAAGGATATCGGGCTGATCCAGTAATGACCTACAACGACCGCACCTTTGGCATCCTGATGATCGTCCTGGCCGTCGCGTACGGCTGGGGCGCCACTCAGCTCCCCGCCCCCTTCGGGGGCAGCGAGGCCGTGGGACCCGAGACCTTCCCGCTGCTGCTCGCGGTGGTGCTGGGACTCTCCAGCCTCTACATGATCGTGCGCCCCGACCCCGACAACGCCTGGCCGTGGAGCCGGACCGGCGTCGAACTGGTCGTCGCCGTGGTGGTCCTGGTGCTCTATGCGGCGCTGCTCGAGCCGCTGGGGTTCATCATCAGCACGACCCTGGCGGTCGGCACCCTGTGCTGGCGCATGGGGTCGGCGCCGGTCAGGGCCTACCTGACCGGCGCGGCATCGGGCGTGGTGGTGTTCCTGGTGTTCAATTTCGCCCTTGACCTGGCCCTGCCGCTGGGGCTGCTCGCGTTCCTGGAGGTGAGCTGATGGAGACCCTCGGCTACCTGATCGACGGCTTCGGGGTGGCACTGGCCCCCCATAACCTGATGTTTGCCCTGCTGGGCGCCTTCCTGGGCACCCTGATCGGTGCGCTGCCGGGCCTGGGGCCGGCCAATGGCGTGGCGATCCTGATCCCGCTGGCCTTCACCCTGGGGCTGGCCCCGGAGACCGCCCTGATCATGCTCACCGCGGTCTATGCCGGGGCCATGTATGGGGGACGCATCTCGTCGATCCTGCTCAATATTCCCGGTGACGAGCCGGCCATGATGACCTGCCTGGATGGCTATCCCATGGCCCAGCAGGGCAAGGCGGCCGAGGCACTGGCGATCTCCGCCGTGGCCTCCTTCATCGGCAGCCTGGTGGCCACCATCGGGTTGATCCTGCTGGCGCCGCTGCTGGCGAAGTTCGCGCTGACCTTCGGGCCCGCGGAATACTTCGCGCTCTTCCTGCTGGCCTTTGCCACCCTGGGCGGCATCACCGGCAAGAACCCCATGAAGACGGTGGTAGCCGCCTGCATCGGCTTGATGATCGCCACCGTGGGCATCGACAACACCGGGGTGCAGCGCTACACCTTCGGCGTGCTCGAGCTCTACGAGGGCGTGGATTTCATCATCGCCATCGTCGGCCTCTTCGCCATCTCGGAACTGCTGTTCTTCATCGAGGAGCGTGCCGGTGGTGGCAAGGCGAAGATGGTGGTCAACAAGCTCAAGCTCTCCTGGGCTGATATCCGCAACATCCTGCCGTCGAGCCTGCGCGGCGGGGTGCTGGGCTTCATCGCCGGGGTGCTGCCCGGCGCAGGCGCCTCGCTGGGCAGCTTCATCGGCTACACCCTGGAGAAGAAAGTCATCGGCAAGAAGGGCTACTTCGGCCAGGGCGACCCGCGTGGCGTGGCAGGGCCCGAGGCCGGCAACAACGGCGCCTCCAGCGGGGCACTGGTGCCCATGCTGACCCTGGGCGTACCGGGCAGCGGCACCACGGCGGTGCTGCTGGCGCTGCTGATCTCGCTCAACATCACCCCCGGGCCGCTGATGTTCACCCAGAACGCGGACATTGTCTGGGGCGTGATCGCCGCGCTCTTGATCGGCAACTTCCTGCTGCTGGTGCTCAACATCCCGCTGGTCGGCATCTTCGTCAAGCTGCTCTCGGTACCGCCGATGTTCCTGCTGCCGATCGTGACCATGATCGCCTTCGTGGGGATCTACTCGATCAGCAACACCACCTTCGATCTCTACTTCATGGTGGCCTTCGGCGTTGCGGGATATATCTTCCGCAAGCTGCAGATCCCGCTGGTGCCGATCATCCTGGGCCTGCTGCTGGGGCCGGAAATGGAGAAGAACCTGCGCCACGCCATGGACATCTCCGACGGCGACTGGACCATCCTGTGGGACAGCGGCCTGGCCATCGGCCTGTGGGTGTTCGCCGGCCTGGGGCTGATCCTGCCCTATATCGTCGGGCCCATCCTGCGTCGCCGGATGCGGGTCACCACCGGTACGGGAGGGGCCGAGGGCGACTGAGCCTCACGCTCAAGGTAATGGCCCAGCGGGGGCGTCGGCGGAGCCGGCGCCCCCGTTTCGTGTGTGCTCCTTACTGCGTCACGACGGTGCGCTGCACCAGGGGCCCAGACGATTCTGGGGCAGGAGGGGGTGACCCTTGCACCAGGATATCGCCTTGCCGTGCCCTGGCTTCTCTGGAGTCGACAATTCAACTGTCTGAATAAAAAAAGAAAAACCACCATCGTGCCGATATGGCACATCCCTTGCTACAGCGGTGGGAGACATCCCGCGATGGCCTTCCTCGCTGGACTCGTCGACAACAACATCGAACGCAAGGAGATCCCATGATCCCGTCATCCCTGTGCCGTACTCCCCGCTGGCTGGCCCTCCCGCTGCTCGGAGCCGCCGTGGCGTCCCCGGCCCTGGCCCAGGAAGCCCCCATCAAGGTGGGGATCCTGCACTCGCTCTCCGGCACCATGGCCATCAGCGAGACGGTGCTCAAGGACACCGTGGAGATGCTGATCGAGCAGCAGAACGCCGAAGGCGGTCTGCTCGGACGCGAACTGGAAGCCGTGGTGGTCGACCCGGCCTCGGACTGGCCGCTGTTTGCCGAGAAGGCGCGCGAGCTGCTGGCCCAGGAGGAGGTCGACGTCATCTTCGGCAACTGGACATCGGTGTCGCGCAAGTCGGTGCTGCCGGTGGTCGAGGAGCTCAACGGCCTGCTCTTCTATCCGGTGCAGTACGAGGGTGAGGAGTCCTCCGAGAACGTCTTCTATACCGGCGCGGCGCCCAATCAGCAGGCGATCCCGGCCGTCAACTACCTGCATGATCAGGTCGGGGTCGAGCGCTGGGTGCTGGCCGGGACCGACTACGTCTATCCGCGCACGACCAACAAGATCCTCGAGGCCTACCTCAAGGACGAGTTCGGGGTCGCGGGAGAGGACATCATGGTCAACTACACCCCCTTCGGGCATTCGGACTGGCAGAACATCGTCTCCGAGATCAAGGCCTTCGGCAGCGAGGGCAAGAAGACCGCCGTGGTCTCCACCATCAACGGCGACGCCAACGTGCCCTTCTACCGCGAGCTCGGCAACCAGGGCATCGATGCCGCCGATATCCCGGTGGTGGCCTTCTCGGTGGGCGAGCAGGAGCTGACCGGCATCGACACGGCGCCGCTGGTCGGGCATCTGGCGGCCTGGAACTACTTCATGAGCGTCGACACCGATGCCAACTACGACTTCATCGACGCCTGGATCGACTACACCGGTGACGAGGAGGCGGTGACCAACGATCCCATGGAAGCCCACTACATCGGCTTCAACATGTGGACCGAGGCGGTGCGCAAGGCCGGTACTACCGACGTCGATGCGGTCAAGGACGCGATCATCGGGGTAAGCGTGCCCAATCTCACCGGCGGCTATGCGGCCATGATGCCCAACCACCACATCACCAAGCCGGTGCTGATTGGTGAAATCCAGGACAACGGCCAGTTCTCCATCGTCTGGGAGACCCCCTCCACGGTGGCCGGCGACGCCTGGTCAGACTATCTGGAAGGCTCCAGGGACCTGATCAGCGACTGGCGGGGGCCCATGGCGTGCGGCAACTACAACGTCGTGAAGGGGAGCTGCGGGGGAAGCGAGGCCCAGGAAGAGGCCGCCGCCGCAGAATAGGACTCGCCTGCCACCGGGCCAGCCCTGTCCCGGTGGCAGTGACACGCCACTCGACGAACCTGCTCAGGAATTTTTCATGAAGATCCCCCCCTGTCTCGGGCGGATGCTGGCCCTGTGCCTGCTGGCCTGCCTGCCGCTGGCGGCCAGTGCCCAGGGTGACGACGGCCAGCCGCTCCTCGAGTCCCTCGATACCGCGTCCTACGCCCAGATGGGTGAGGCCATCGAGGCCATCATCGAAAGCGGCGAGGAGCGCAGCCGTGGCTGGCTGGAGGCGTTGATGGGCGGCAAGCTGCAGCGCCACAAGGAGACGGGCCGCTTCGTGGTGGTGCTCGAGAACCGGGGCCGTGACTGGCCGGTGGCCGATGCCCTGACCGGCGAGGCTCTCGGCGAGATGTCGCGGCGCGATCTCGACCGGCTCGGCATCAACAACGCCCTGCGTGGCCAGTTGCAGGGCGCGTTGGCGGTGCTCGACCTGCAGGCCGATGGGGTCCGCGAGCGCCGCCAGGCGGCCCGCGCCCTGCTCGGCGACGTCGATGTCAGCCTCGCCGAGCCACTGGCGGTGGTGATCGACGCCGAGCAGGATGCCGAGGTGCGCCGACTGCTCCAGCAGGCGCTGGCGATCCATCGCCTCGAACAGGGCAGCGTCGAGGCCGTGGCTGAGCTGCAGGGCAGCCTCAACAGTCGGGTCAGGGCCGCCCTCAACACCGCCGCGCGCAGCGATGATCCGGCACTGGCTGAGGCCGCCAGCTCGGCCCTGGCCGACATCGAGCAGAAGATGAAGCTCAATCGGGGGCTCGAGACGCTCTACTTCGGCCTCTCGATGGGCTCGGTGCTGGTGCTGGCAGCCATCGGGCTCGCCATCACCTTCGGCGTGATGGGCGTGATCAACATGGCCCATGGCGAGCTGATCATGCTCGGCGCCTACACCACCTGGGCCATGCAGCAGCTGCTGCCCGGTCAGCCGGGGCTGGCGATGGTGCTGTCGATTCCCGCCGGCTTCCTGGTGGCGGCGCTGGCCGGCATCGCCATCGAACGCGGCGTGATCCAGTTCCTCAAGGGGCGTCCGCTGGAGACCCTGCTGGCCACCTTCGGTGTCAGTCTGATCCTCCAGCAGCTGGTGCGCACCGTGATCTCGCCGCTGAACCGTACCGTGGTCACCCCGGAGTGGATGAGCGGCTCGATCATGATCAACGAGGGGCTCTCGCTGACCCTCAACCGCCTCTACGTGCTGGGCTTCGCGCTGGTGGTATTCGCCGGCCTGATGCTGGTGATGCGGCGGACGCGCCTGGGACTCGAGGTGCGGGCGGTAACCCAGAATCGCGCCATGTCACGCGCCATGGGCATCCGGGCGACCCGCGTGGACATCATGACCTTCGCCCTTGGCTCGGGCGTGGCGGGGCTCGCCGGTGTGGCCCTTTCCCAGCTCACCAACGTGGGACCCAACCTGGGCCAGAACTACATCATCGACTCCTTCATGGTGGTGGTCTTCGGTGGCGTCGGGAATCTCTGGGGCACCCTGGTGGCCGGGCTGTCGCTGGGCGTGATCAACCAGGTCCTCGAGCCCTGGGCGGGCGCCGTGCTGGCCAAGATCCTGGTGCTCGTGTTCATCATCCTGTTCATCCAGAAGCGCCCCCGCGGACTCTTTCCGCAGAAGGGCCGGGCGGCGGAGGGCTGATTCATGCATTCGTCCACATCGTGGCTGGCAAGACCCTTTCGTGAACGTGCGACGCAGCTCTTTCTGGGCATCCTGCTCGCCGCCCTGGCGACGGTGACGCTGCTCAATCTGGCGCTGCCGGCGGGACACCCGCTGCACGTCTCGACCTATACCGTGACGTTGCTCGGCAAGTACCTGAGCTATGCCCTGCTGGCGGTGGCCGTGGACCTGGTGTGGGGCTATCTCGGCATCCTGAGCCTGGGGCACGGGGCCTTCTTCGCCCTGGGCGGCTATGCCATGGGGATGTACCTGATGCGCCAGATCGGCGACCGGGGCACCTATGGCGACCCGGTATTGCCGGACTTCATGGTGTTCCTGGACTGGGACAGCCTGCCCTGGTACTGGCTGGGCTTCGACATGGCCTGGTTCGCCTTCCTGATGGTGCTGCTGGCGCCGGGCCTGCTGGCCCTGGTGTTCGGTTTCCTGGCGTTCCGTTCGCGGGTCACGGGGGTGTACCTGTCGATCATCACCCAAGCGCTGACCTTTGCCCTGATGCTGGCCTTCTTCCGCAACGAGATGGGATTCGGTGGCAATAATGGCCTGACCGACTTCAAGGAACTGCTGGGCTTTGACCTGAGAAGCGATGCCACCCGGCTCGGGCTGTTCCTTGCCACCGGGATCGCCCTGGCGCTGGGGTATGTGCTGTGCCGGGCCATCGTCGCCAGCAAGCTGGGTCGCGTCAGCGTGGCCACCCGCGACGCCGAGGCACGTACGCGCTTCCTCGGCTACCGGGTCGAGCGCTTTCAGCTGTTCATCTTCGTGGTCTCGGCGATGCTCGCCGGAGTGGCCGGTGCGCTCTACGTGCCCCAGGTGGGCATCATCAATCCTGGCGAGTTCTCACCGATCTTCTCGATCGAGATCGTGCTCTGGGTCGCCCTGGGTGGACGGGCCACGCTCTACGGGGCGGTCATCGGCGCCATTCTCGTCAACTATGCCAAGACCGTCTTCACCGGCGTGATGCCGGATGCCTGGCTGTTCGCCCTGGGTGGCCTGTTCGTGCTGGTCACGGTGCTGTTGCCCAAGGGGATCGCCGGCCTGCTCGCCTGGCGCCTGACACCGCGGCGCCTCCAGCGCGAGCCCGCTGACCCGTCATCACCTTCCCGGGAGGCCTCCGCATGAATTTCCTGCATTCCCTGGCCGATCGCGATCGCGTCTTCGACTTCCTGGTCCCCGCCACCTCGCCGGTGGATGTTCGCCACGGCCCGATCCTCTATCTGGAAGATGTCACCGTCAGCTTCGACGGTTTCAAGGCCATCAATGACCTGAACTTGACCATCGACGATGGCGAGCTGCGTTGCATCATCGGCCCCAACGGGGCGGGCAAGACCACCATGATGGACATCATCACCGGCAAGACGCGCCCCGATCGCGGCTCGGTCTGGTTCGGCAGCCGTCACGACCTGCTGGCCATGAACGAGCCCGAGATCGCCAGCCTCGGCATCGGGCGCAAGTTCCAGAAGCCCACCGTCTTCGAGGCGCTGACGGTGTTCGAGAACCTGGAGCTGGCCATGGCGGCCGACAAGCGCATCCTGCCCACGCTGACCGCCCGCATGACCGGCGAGATCCGTGACCGCATCGAGGAGGTGCTCGTCACCATCGGTCTCACCGAGCTGCGACACCGTCCGGCGGGCATCCTCTCCCACGGCCAGAAGCAGTGGCTGGAGATCGGCATGTTGCTGATGCAGCGCCCGCGGCTGCTGCTGGTGGACGAGCCGGTGGCCGGCATGACCGAGCAGGAGATGGAGCGTACCGCCGAACTGCTGACCGGCCTGGCCGGCAAGGGCAAGCAGTCCGTGGTGGTTGTGGAGCACGACATGGGCTTCGTGCGCTCCATCGCCCGCACGGTGACGGTGCTGCACCAGGGCAGCGTGCTGGCCGAGGGCAGCATGGACCAGGTCTCGAGTGACCCGAAGGTGGTCGAGGTCTACCTGGGGGCCGACCCCGACGAGGAGGCCGCCTGATGCTGACCATCGACACGCTCAACCAGTTCTACGGCGAGAGCCATACTCTCTGGGATCTCGACCTCGAGGTGCCCACCGCCGAGTGCACCTGCGTGATGGGGCGCAACGGGGTGGGCAAGACCACCCTGATGAAGGCCATCATGGGCGAGGTGGCACTCGCCTCGGGCAGCATCCGCTATGACGGCGAGATCGAGCTGACCAGGCGACGGGTGGAGGAGCGCTCGCGGCTGGGGATCGGCTACGTGCCCCAGGGGCGGCAGATCTTCCCCCTGCTCACCGTGGAGGAGAACCTGCGCACCGGCCTGGCGGCGAGGATGGATGGGCTCAAGCGCATTCCCTCGCGCGTCTATGAGCTCTTTCCCGTCCTCGAGGAGATGAAGCATCGTCGTGGCGGTGACCTTTCCGGGGGGCAGCAGCAGCAGCTGGCCATCGGACGGGCGCTGGTGCTGGAACCGCGGTTGCTGATCCTTGATGAGCCGGGGGAGGGGATCCAGCCCAATATCGTGGCCCAGATCGGCGCCGTCATTCGCCGGCTGATTCAGGAGGATGGTCTCAGCGTGCTGCTGGTGGAGCAGAAGCTGCCCTTCGCCCGCAAGTATGCCGATCGCTTCGTGATCATGGATCGCGGACGCCCCATGGCCAGGGGCAGGATCGATGAGTTGTCTGACGGGCTGATCAAGGAGCACCTGACGGTATAGGCACCGAAACGCCAGCGCCAAGCGCCGAGGGGCAAGGAGAAAGGAGAAAGGGGCCCTGCGTGCATAGGGGCCCCTTGCTCGTTTATGGCCCGAATGCACGGGCGGCTGCACCCCGATGAGGCGGGGTGGTCCTTCTTTGATCGCCTGTTCTTCTCTTCAAGTCGCTGAATAAACTTGAAAAATGCCATGCTTCCCCATTCTGGTACATCCCTTGCTGATAGTTGGGCAGAGAACCCTGGCTATGAGCTGCCCATGACCGCCTTCGAGACTTCCCTGGACGTCCCAATGACGACCGATTCCGGTCATCGCTTCGATGCGGATCGCCATTGGGCGGCCTCTCTCGAGCTCGGCTTCGAGGCCCGTGAGGGGGTGACCCGCATGGCCCGGTCACGTCATCTGGGCCCGCTGCGCGTCCAGCGTCCCTTCCATCCCGAAGGCCGCGACGGGGCCTGCCATGTCTACCTGCTGCATCCCCCCGGGGGGCTGGTCAGCGGCGATGCCTTGTCGATCAGCGCCGGGGTCGGCGCCAAGGCCCACGCGCTACTCACCACGCCCGCCGCCAACAAGCTCTACAAGGCCGACAGCCACGGGGTGGCCTGGCAGCAGCTCAGCCGCCTCGACGTCGCCGACGGCGGGGTCCTGGAGTGGCTGCCCCAGGAGACGATTGCTTTCGATGGCTCTCGCGGTGAGCAGGCCACCGAGATCGCCCTCGAAGGCGATGCCCGCTGCCTGGGCTGGGAAGTGATGGCCCTGGGACGACCGGCCAGCCGGCTTCCCTACCTGAACGGTCGCATCGAGCAGCGCTTCCGACTGACCCTGGATGGCCGCCCCCTCTGGCTGGAGCGCCAGCCGCTGGACCCTGGCCATCCGCGCTTCCTGGGTCGCTGGGGGCAGGGCGGGGCCACCGTGCAGGCCACGCTCTGGGCGGTGGGACTCGAGGACGAACGCGAGGCCGTCGATGCCCTGCGCGATGGGCTGCCGGGTACGGCCCCACGGTGTGCCGTCACGGTGCGCCACGGGGTGCTGCTGCTGCGCTATCTGGGGCAGGAGCGCAACGAGGCCTGGGACCTGTGTCGCCGTGCCTGGGAGGTCCTGAGGCCACGATTGATCGGCCGGCCGGCGCATACCCCGCGGATATGGCTGACGTAGACGGCTGCGGCGACGAGAAGGGCGGCAGGCGCCCGGCCTGTAGGAGCGCTGCTTGCAGAGCGATGGCGGAGGCAGGTATCGCCGTGCAAGCACGGCTCCTACAAGCGATGGCCGAGTCAGGAAGTCGTCGTGAAAGCATGGCGGCCACATGCGATGTGGATGTGCGTCGCGAACATTCAAAGACGAGAGGTTCCCATGGAACTGACCCCCAGAGACAAGGACAAGCTGCTGCTCTTCTCGGCGGCCCAGCTGGCCGAACGACGCCGCGCGCGAGGCCTCAAGCTCAATTACCCCGAGGCGGTGGCACTGATCAGCTTCGAGATCCTGGAAGGTGCCCGAGACGGGCGCAGTGTCGCCGACCTGATGAGCTTCGGCCGCGAGATCCTGACGCGTGATGACGTCATGCAGGGGGTGGCCGAGATGGTCGACGAGGTCCAGGTGGAAGCGACCTTTCCCGACGGCACGAAACTGGTCACCGTCCACGAGCCCATCGTCTAAAACTGGCTGCACTCGGCCATGCTGTGTTGGCTTTGCGACAAAAAATGCTCATTTACTAAAGTAAACTCCGCTTTTTTGCCGCTCGCCGCCTTGCCTGGCCTTCGTTCGCGCAGTTTTAGCTGTTCTACAGCAGCCAAAAACGAAGAGGGGAAAACTCAATGATTCCCGGTGAATATCAGTTGCAGGAGGGTGAGATCGAACTCTGTGCGGGGCGCGAGCGTATCAGCGTCGATGTGGCCAATACCGGCGACCGCCCCATCCAGATCGGCTCTCACTACCATTTCGCCGAGGCCAATGCCGCCCTGACCTTCGAGCGTGACCGGACGCTGGGGTATCGCCTCGACGTGGCTGCCGGCACCGCGATCCGTTTCGAGCCCGGGCAGATGCGCGAGGTGACGCTGATCCCCTATGTCGGTCGCCGTCACATCTACGGCTTCCATGGAGAGGTCATGGGCGAGCTGCCTACTGCGCCGACTTCCAATGCGCCCGAGGCCGCGCTATCTACCGCGCCCGAGGCCGCGCAAGGCGCGCGACCCTCGCAACCCGGTGACTCGGATCAGGGAGAGCCGTCATGAAGATCAGCCGTCAGGCCTATGCCGACATGTATGGCCCCACCGTGGGCGACCGGGTTCGCCTCGGCGATACCGAGCTGTGGATCGAGGTGGAGCGCGACGCCACCCACTATGGCGAAGAGGTGAAGTTTGGCGGTGGCAAGGTGATTCGCGATGGCATGGGCCAGAGCCAACGCCATGACGAGACGGTGATGGATACCGTGATCACCAACGCCCTGATTCTCGACTGGTGGGGCATCGTCAAGGCGGACGTGGGACTCAAGGGGGGGCGGATCGCCGCCATCGGCAAGGCGGGCAATCCCGACACCCAGCCCGGCGTCGAGATCGTCATCGGCCCCGGCACCGAGATCATCGCCGGAGAGGGGAAGATCCTCACCGCCGGCCAGATCGACGCCCACATCCACTTCGTCTGCCCGCAGCTGGTGGAGGAGGCGCTGATGAGCGGCATCACCACCATGCTGGGGGGCGGGACCGGCCCGGCCACCGGCACCAATGCCACCACCTGCACGCCAGGCGCGTGGCATATCGGCAAGATGCTCCAGGCGGTGGACGACCTGCCGATGAACATCGGCTTTCTCGGCAAGGGCAATGCCAGCCTGCCCGAGGCCCTCGAGGCCCTCGAGGCCCAGCTCGAGGCCGGGGCCATGGGCCTCAAGCTCCACGAGGACTGGGGCACTACCCCGGCGGCCATCGACAACTGCCTGAACGTGGCCGACAGGTACGACGTCCAGGTGGCGATCCACACCGACACCCTCAACGAGTCGGGCTTCGTGGAGGACACCCTGGCGGCCTTCAAGGAGCGCGGCATCCACACCTACCACACCGAGGGGGCCGGGGGTGGCCATGCGCCGGACATCATCACCGCCTGCTCGAGGGCGAACGTGTTGCCGTCATCGACCAATCCGACGCGACCCTACACGGTCAACACCATCGACGAGCACCTCGACATGCTGATGGTGTGTCACCACCTCGACCCCAGGATTCCCGAGGATGTGGCCTTCGCCGACTCGCGCATCCGCCGTGAGACCATCGCCGCCGAGGACATCCTCCACGACCTGGGCGTGATCTCGATGATCGCCTCGGATTCCCAGGCCATGGGTCGGGTCGGCGAGTCGGTCTGCCGGACCTGGCAGACCGCCCACAAGATGAAGGTGCAGCGCGGCCTGCTGCCCGAGGACCAGGCGCTCGGGGCCGATAACTTCCGCGCCCGGCGCTATATCGCCAAGACCACCATCAACCAGGCCATCACCCACGGGATCGCCCACGAGGTGGGGTCGGTGGAGGTGGGCAAGCTGGCCGACCTGGTGCTCTGGAAGCCGGCCTTCTTCGGCACCAAGCCCGCCATGATCATCAAGGGCGGAATGATCGCCGCCGCGCCCATGGGCGACCCCAACGCCTCCATCCCCACGCCCCAGCCGGTGCACTACCGCTACATGTTCGGCGCCCTGGGGCGCGCCGCCAGCCAGACCCGCCTGACCTTCGTCTGCCAGGCGGCGCTGGACGCCGGCATCAAGGAGCGGCTGGGGCTCAACAGTGAACTCGCCGCGTGCCGCGATGTGCGCGGGGTGAGGAAGGGCGACATGAAGCTCAACGACGCCTGCCCGGAGCTCAGCGTGGACCCCCAGACCTACGAGGTGCGCTGTGACGGCGAGCTGCTGACCTGCGAGCCCGCGACAGAGCTGCCGTTGGCGCAGCGCTATCACCTGTTCTGATGACCATAGTGAAGAGGACGCTCATGTGTGAGAGCCAGCCTGTCGGCGCGAAACCTCGCGTGGCCGCTGGTGACCCGGACGAAGCGACGCGGGCGATCTTCAGGGATGAAGATCGAGGAAAGCCGGCACAGGGAGGTGCCGTCTTTCCGACCGCGGGAGTCCGTCCGGGGCGCCAGGGTTTCGGACACGTGGCGTTGAGCGAAGACAGGACTGGCTCGTCTCGAGACACCAGAGGAGCGGTTGTTCAATGCTGAAACTGACAGAACGCCTCGGCCCCATCGCGGCAAACCGGGCTACCGACACCCTGACCCTGACCTATGAACGGCGCGTGCTGGGCCGCCTCAAGGCGACGAGCGATGCCGGGTCCCCGCTTGGCCTGTTCCTGGACCGAGGGCCGGTGCTTCGCGACGGCGAGGGGCTGCGCGCCGAAAGCGGCGAGGTGGTGCGCATTCGTGCCGCCGTGGAACCGGTGGTCACCGCGCGTATCGAGGCGGGCCTGCCCCTGGCGCGACTTGCCTACCACCTGGGCAACCGGCACGTGCAGCTGGCGCTGGGCGAGGACCGCCACGGCAGCTACGTCCGCTTCCCGCCGGATCACGTGCTGGAAGCACTGGCCGAGCGTCTGGGGGCAAGCCTCGAACGCCACGAGGCGCCCTTCGACCCGGAGCCAGGCGCCTACCAGCAGCCGGGCGGTCACGCCCATGGTCATGGCCACCACCATGATCACGACCATGAACAGCATCATGCCCGCTGAGTCCGCCATGATGCCTCCGGTGGCGAGGCAGGGCGACGACCTGGCGCTGCTGGGGTTGCTGCAGATGGTCAGCCCGGCCCTGCCCATCGGCGCCTTCGCCTTCTCCCAGGGGCTGGAGAGTGCCTTCGAGCTGGGCTGGGTGTCCGACGAGGCCACCCTGGGCGAGTGGCTCGAGGGGGTGCTGGAGGATGGCCTGACCCGCTGCGAGCTGCCGGCGCTGGCGCGCCTTCACGCTGCCTGGGCCAAGGGCGATGACGCCGCGTTGGCCGAGTGGGACGCCTGGCTCGCTGCCAACCGCGAGACCGCCGAGCTCGCCGCCGAGGACAGCCGGCTGGGCGCGTCGCTCACGCGGCTCCTGGAGAGCCTGGAGCTGCTCCCCCCTGGCCCTTCGAGAGAGTCACCGGCCCTGCCGGCTGGTGCCGGTTACGTGACGGTGTTCGCCTGGATGGCCCATGCCCGCGGTGTCCCCGCGCGCCAGGCATTGCTGGGCTTCGCCTGGGCCTGGCTGGAAAACCAGCTGGCCGTCGCCTGCAAGGCACTCCCGCTCGGTCATACCGCCGCCCAGCGGTTGGTAGAGCGGCTGCGCCCGGCACTGGTATCCGCCGTGGACGAGGCGCTGATGCTCGAGGATGACGCACTCGGCCCGGCGCTGCCCGGCCTCGCGCTGGCCAGTGCGTTGCACGAGACGCAATATTCGCGGTTGTTCAGAAGCTAGCGCCTGGCAAGGCCGGGCGATCACTGGCGAATCCACCTCGCGCGGCCGCTGGCACCCCGGCCGAAGCGACGTGGTCGATCTTCAGGGACGAAGATCGAGACGACCCGTCCGGGGAAAGCCGGCACAGGGACGTGCCGTCTTTCCGACCGCGGGAGTCCGGCCGGGGTGCCAGGGTTTCGGACGTGTGGCGTGGTGAGTCCAGTGAGTCGCCCGTGCCGACAGGATAACGACGAAAGAGTGCAAGAGGAGAAACGACATGACACATTGCCTGCGTGTTGGCGTCGGCGGCCCGGTGGGCTCCGGCAAGACGGCCCTGCTCAAGCAGCTCTGCCGGGCGCTGCGCGACCACTACGATATCGCCGTGGTGACCAACGATATCTACACCCGCGAGGACGCCGATTTCCTGCTCAAGCACGAGGCCCTGCCGGGGGACCGCATCCTGGGGGTGGAGACCGGTGGCTGTCCGCATACCGCCATCCGCGAGGACGCCTCCATGAACCTGGCGGCCATCGACGAACTGCAGGCGCGCCATCCTGGGCTGGAACTGGTGCTGGTGGAATCCGGCGGGGATAACCTCTCGGCTACCTTCAGCCCGGAGCTCTCCGACCTGACCCTCTACGTGATCGATGTCTCCGCCGGCGACAAGATCCCGCGCAAGGGCGGCCCCGGCATCACCAAGTCGGATCTGCTGATCATCAACAAGATCGATATCGCCGAGCAGGTCCACGCCTCGCTGGAGGTGATGGATCGCGATTCCCGCAAGATGCGTGGCGACCGCCCCTTCGTGTTCACCAACCTCTACGACGGTGTCGGGCTGGAGGAGATCATCCGCTTCATCCTCGACCGGGGCATGTTGCCGGAGCGCCGGCCGCCTGCGCCCCTGACCGATTCCGCCACCGCCTGACCCCATCCATCCTTCGCCTGATCCGGGAGACACTCCATGAACACTCGACTCTCTTTCCCCACCCGTGCTGGACTCTCGGCCGCCGCCATGCTGCCGACCACGGCGGTCCTGGCGCATTCGGGACATGGTGCCCCCTCGGTGCATGCCCACACCGGCAGCCCATCGATGCTGGTCGTGCTCGGCATCGTCACCCTGGGAATCGCCTCCCTGGCGGGGCTGGCACGCCTGATCCTGCGTCGCCGTCGGCTGCGCCGCCAGGGCTGAGCTGGCCAGAAACGATACAACGTGCACCCGGCCTCGGCCGGGTGCGCTGCTTTTTGCCTCCCCTGTCGCTATGCTGGCCGTTGACGTCACCGAGGCGTTGGCATGAACGAAGAGGGTGGCATGGACGGCAGGCAGACACCGGGGCAGGGGAGGCGGCGAATGTGGCCATGGTTGGTGATGGCGTTGCTGGTGGCCTGGGTCGCCATGGGCGCCTGGCAGCGCTACAAGCCGTTGCCCGAGGGCGTGTCCCGGGCCTTCCCGGAACGCCCCGTCGCCGAGGTCCGCTTTCTCGCCGACGAGACCTGGTATAGCCCCGCGGGGGAGCGCCACACCCGGCGGCAGATCTTCGACGAGGTACTGGCGATGATCGGCCAGGCCCGGCGCCTGGTGGTGCTGGACATGTTCCTGTTCAACGACTTTGCCGGGGCCGCCGACGGCCAGGCGTTCCGGCCGCTGTCGGCGGAGGTCACCGATGCGCTGATCGAGCAGAAGCGCCGTCACCCCGACCTGGAGGCGGTGGTGATCACCGACCCGCTCAATACCCTGTACGGGGGGCTCGAGCTCGGTCATCTCCAGGACCTGCGCGATGCCGGTGTCCGGGTGGTGATCACCGACCTCAATCGCCTGCGCGCCTCCAACCCCCTCTGGTCCGGCGGCTGGCACCTTGGGCCCCGGTGGCTCGGCAACGGTAGCGAGGGGGGCTGGCTGCCCAACGCCCTGGGGCCGGGTCGCGTGCCGCTGCGCAGCTACCTGGCGCTGCTCAACTTCAATGCCAACCATCGCAAGACCCTGGTGGTGGACCAGGGCGATCGCTGGGCGGGACTGGTCACCTCCGCCAATCCCCACGACGCCAGCAGCCTGCATGGCAACGTCGCGTTGCGCTTCGAGGGGGCGGCGGCGCTGGATCTGCTGGCCTCCGAGCGCCCGGTGGCGGGCTGGTCGGGCGTGAGCCTGGCCGGGCCGGCGCCGCCCGACGTTGAAGACGAGCCTCCCGAGACGGCGAGGCTGCAGGTGCTGACCGAGGGCGCCATTCGCGATGCGTTGCTGGCAGCCATCGTGGCCAGCGGCGAGGGGGATCGGCTGGACATCGCCGTCTTCTATCTGGCCCACCGCGAGGTGATCGCCGCGCTGGTGGCGGCCCAAGGCCGCGGGGTAGCGCTTCGCGTGCTGCTCGATCCCAACCGCGATGCCTTCGGGCTGGAAAAGGGCGGGATCCCCAACCGTCCCGTGGCCCGTGAACTCCATGAGGCCGGCATCCCGGTGCGCTGGTGTGCCAGCCGGGGTGAGCAGTGCCACAGCAAGCTGCTGCTGAGACGGCCCGCCGAGGCCGGCGGCGAGGCCGAGATGCTCCTCGGCTCGGCGAACTTCACCCGGCGCAATCTGGACGACCTGAACCTGGAGACCAGCGTGCGCCTGGCGGGGCCCGTCGAGACGCCGGCCCTGCTCGATGCCGCAGCCTTCTTCGAGCGTCGTTGGCAGGATACGCCGCAGCGGATCACCAGCGAGCCCTTCGAGGCCCTCGATGACACCTCGGCCTGGCAACGACTGCGCTACCGGGTCATGGAGGCAACGGGGCTTTCCACGTTCTGACGGCTGATGGCTCTCTACCTTCTGAATCCACGGCTTGACAGCGTCGGGCCCCATGACCAGCTTGAAAGGGCCGATTCGACGGGGAGAGACGGCATGGACAAGCTGCTGCTGGCCGTGAAGGTCGTGATCACGCTTCTGGTGCTGATCCTCTTCGTGCAGAACATCGCCATGGTGGAGGTGCGCTTCCTGGTCTGGAGCCTCTCGCTGCCCCTGGCGCTGTTGCTGGTAGTGATCTATCTGCTCGGCATGGTGAGCGGCCGCAGCCTGATGGGCGTGATCCGGCGCCTGCGCGCCGAGCGTGGCCACTCACCGCGGCACTGAGCCCGGCGTCAATCCACATGGGTCACCGCTTGGCGGCGGGGATCGATATGCCAGGCCAGGCCGAGTCGCGCATTGCGCTCCAGTTCGGCGATCACCTGGGCCCCCAGCAACAGGATGATGGCGCCCACCTCCAGACTCAGCAGCACCACCACCAGGGTCGCCAGGGAGCCGTACACCGCGTTCACCAGCGAGATGTTGGCAAAGTAGAAGACCAGCAGCAGGCGCACCCCCTCCCACAGCAGGGCGGCGACGAACCCTCCCACCACGGCGCGACGCAGGGCGATCGTCACCACCGGCAGGAACTTGTAGATGGCGCTGAACAGCAGGAAGACGCCGAGGAAGCTGGTCAGGTTGAGCATCGGCTCGGAAAGACCGGCCAGCGGTAGTTGGCGCTCGAAGAGGGCCACCCACAGGGCATTCATCGAGCTGACCAGGCTGACCAGCAGGGTCAGGGCCAGCAGGCCCGCCCCCAGCACCAGCATGAAGGCGTAGGGCAGCAGCACCGAGACCCAGGCACTGCGCCTGGGAAGGTGCGTATCCGGCGTGTGGAAGATGATCGCCAGGGCGTCCTCGAGCATGCGAAAGGCGAAGGAGCTGAACAGCAGCAGCACGGGAAAGCCCAGGATGCCGATCACGTCCCGGGAGTCGAGAAGGGTGCGTACCGCATCGAGCAGGATCTCGGCGTGGGCGGGCGCCAGGTGGCGTGCCTGGATCGAGAGCACCTCGAGCAGGTGCTGCTGGTCGGCCACGCCGGCCAGCAGCACCACCATCAGCGAGAACAGCGGCACGATGGAGAGCAGGATGTTGTAGCCTACGCCACCGGCCAGCAGGATGCCGCGGTTGCGCAGGAAGGCACAAAGCACGCGCCACAGGAAATGCAGAATGCGCGGCAGCAGGGTGAAGATCAGGCGTCGGTAGCGAACGGGCGGTGATGTCATCGGGGCTGCCGTGCAAGAGTGCTTGCGCCATCATAGGCGTATCCGGCCTCGCCCCGTCAAACCCCTTCCCGGCGATGCCCCCCACTCGACGGTCCCGAACACACAAGGAGAGCACCATGGATCCGGATTCCCGGCCCGAGCGCAAGACGAGACGCAGCGAGCTCGAGCGATGCTTCGAGGCCTTCCTCTGGAACTCGCGCCTGATGGTCCTGATGGCCGTGATACCGGCCCTGCTGGGGGCGCTGGTGCTCTTCATCATTGCCAGCCTGGATATCCTCTCGGTACTGGCCGATACCTGGCGCCACTACACCGCCGGGGGGGCCGACATCCACAAGAGCGTCGTGACCGATATCATCGTCGCCGTGGATATCTACCTGATCGCCCTTGTCCTGATGATATTCGGCCTGGGGGTCTACAAGCTCTTCGTCTCGCGCATCGAGCCCGTCGAGGGGCGCGATCCCCAGCATCCCTTCAACGTCAGTTCCCTCGACCAGCTCAAGGACAAGATCGCCCGGGTGGTGATCCTGGCCGTGATCATCGAGTTCTTCCGCGCCGTGGTGGGCATCAGCTTCGACACGCCGCTGGATGCCATCTACCTGGCGCTGTCGGTGCTGGCCCTGGCGCTCGCCCTCTACCTGATGGCGCTGGCGCATAGGCTGGAGTGATGCCGGCCTCCTGTGTGCCGTGTCGGGACGCGCAGCCCCTGGCGGGCTGATGCCGCCGTCTGGACGTGAGTGTGTGGCCTGCGCCAGCGAACTTCAGGATTGTCCCGTCGCCGCTGGCCGCTACACTCAAGGTTGGCCAGCGGCCAGTTGGCGGGCGGGGTTCCCCGCTTCTGCATAGGCATCGGCAAGGAGAGCAACATGCGAAACATCATCTATATCATCGGCCTGATCGTGGTGGTGCTATTCATCCTGTCCCTGCTTGGGCTGCGCTGATCCACACCCCCATTCCTGTCACTGCACTCACGGCTGCATCCCGGCTCTACGAGCTCACGCCACTCAATTGGCTTCCAGCATGCCCTCGACGAGGGCATGCAGTTCCTGCTGGAACTGTCCACCAGGAGAGGGGGGATGGGGGTCGGCCGTGATGGCGATGGTGAGACCTCGCTCGGGAATCACGTAGAGCGCCTGTCCGCCGAAGCCGCGCCCGTAGTAGGCTCGTTCCCCGGAAAGCTCGGTGATGAACCAGCCGTAGCCATAGCCGTCGCCGGTCCAGGGCGAAGTGCCGCGCGGCTGCCAGGAGGCGTCGACCCAGCCCTCCGGTAACACGCGTATGCCGTCGATCACGCCGTCGTTGCGATAGAGTTCTCCGACCTGGATCAGTGCCCGCGGCGAGAGCCGCATGTCATTGCCGCCGAAATAGATGCCTTGAGGGTCGCGTGGCCAGGCGGGAACAGTGATATCCAGCGGCTTCCCCAGTAGCCGCCTCGCCAGCGCCAGGGTGCTCTCGCCGCTGGCCCGGGTCAGTGCCGCCGAGAGCAGGTGGCTCGAGCCGGTGGAGTAGAGCATTCGCCCGCCCGGCTCGTCGACGAAGGGACGCGACAGGGCATCTCGCACCCAGTCGGGGCTGGCCACCCAGGCACCGTAGTTGCTGCCTGAGGTACGTTCGAGTCCGGCCTGCAGCGACAGCAGGTGCCCGACGGTGATCTCCCGGACGCGCGGGTCTGCACCTGCCGGCACCCGGTTGCCGAGCAGTTCCACGACCGGCTGGTCGGCGGAGCGGATCACGCCTTGCTCGATGGCGGCGCCGACCAGCGCCGCCAGCACGGTCTTTGACAGCGACTTGATGTTGGTCGGTCGGTCGACCCCGGGCCCGCCATAGGCGCGCTCGAAGTGGATCTCGCCCTGCTCGGCCACCACCACCGCATGCAGGCGGTCGATCCCCGAGGCCTGGGCGTCAAGGCGTTCCAGGTTGGCCTGAGCGAGGGGCGGGTGTGACGTCTCGCCGGCTTGCGCATGGCATGGCGCTGCGGCAGCCAGCATAATGAGCCCCCCCAGCAGGGGGCGAAGGGGATTCAAGAGATGCAGCTTCGGCATCGGGACTCCTTGTCGACCTGAGATGTGCCGGACATTCGAGGCGTCAGCGCCCTCCGGGTTCCGCCTTTTCTTCCATAGCCAGCGAGAGACCATGGCCAAGTTCGAAACGATCGGCACCGCCACCATTCCGGGGCAGGGCGGTGAGCTGAGGCTCCTGAAGCGCAACGAGGAGTTCTCGATCCGCATCGCCGGCAAGGCCGGCGAGCTGATGAACACCCGCCTGCACGGCTCCGAGGATGCCCTGGCGGAGCTGGCCTGCCAGCGGGTCGCCGACCGCCCGGGGGCCCGGGTACTGGTCGGCGGGCTGGGCATGGGCTTCACCCTGGCCGCGGCGCTGAAGGCGCTGGGCGAGGACGCCGAGGTCGTTGTCGCCGAGCTGGTGCCGGGGGTGGTGGAGTGGAACCGGGGCCCGCTCGGAGATGCCGCCGGTCGTCCCCTTGACGATTCCCGCACCCGCGTCAGCCTCGGCGACGTCGGCGAACTGCTGCGCCGCGAGCCGGGCGGCTTCGATGCCATCATGCTCGACGTGGACAATGGTCCCGAGGGGCTGACCCGCCGCGAGAACGACTGGCTCTATTCACCTCGGGGGCTTGCCGCGGCCCAGCAGGCGCTGCGACCCGACGGGGTGCTGGCGGTCTGGTCGGCGAGCCAGGATCCGGCCTTCACCGAGCGGTTGCGCCGTGTCGGCCTGCTGGTCGAGGAGGTCACGGTGCGTGCTCATCGCCCCGGCAAGGGGGCCAAGCATCTGATCTGGCTGGCCAGCTGACGCAACTCGTGCCCGATGCGATTCGGGCCCACTTTCCACGACGAGGCAGACAGCATGCTGGAACTCTCCCGCCAGGTGAGCATTCCCGACCACGAGATCGAGATGCAGGCCGTGCGCGCCCAGGGGGCCGGCGGACAGAACGTCAACAAGGTCGCCTCCGCGATCCACCTGCGCTTCGATATCCAGGCGTCGAGCTTGCCCGAGGGCTTCAAGGAGAAGCTGCTGGCGCTGGGCGACCAGCGCATCACCCGCGACGGGGTGGTGATCATCAAGGCCCAGAGCCATCGCACCCAGGAGCGCAATCGCGCCGAGGCGCTGGCGCGGCTGAAGGCGCTGATCAAGAGCGTCATGTATGCCCCGAAGAAGCGCATCGCCACCCGCCCCAGCAAGGGCGCCAAGCAGCGCCGCCTGGACAGCAAGAAGAAGCGCGGCCGGCACAAGGCGTTGCGCGGCAAGGTTGAGACCTGACGTTGACAGGTGCCACGGAGCTCAGGTGGCGACGTCTCACCGGGCGTGTATGCTGGAAGTCGTGACCATGACGGCCGGCCGACGATGGCCGGTGACATCCAACCACGCAGGGGGATACATCGATGGCAGATACGTCGATGAGTGAGCTGTTCAAGGACAACCGCGTCAAGGGCCTGGCGGCCGTTGCGGTGGTTGCCATCATCTGGGCCCTGTTTGCCCAGTCCAGCGTCAGCTCCAGCAACGAGGCCCGAGAATCGCTGCAGACGCGTCTCGAGAACGTCCAGGCCGAGAACGAGTCCCTGTCAGGCCGCGTCGAGGAGCTCCAGAGTGCCGCAGGGAACCTCGATGAACTGGCAGAGCAGCGCAGCGAGCTCGAAGAGCAACAGCAGGCCGCTCAGGCCGAGCTGGAGCGTATGGAAGGCGAGGTCGCCACGGCGCGCACCGAGCTGGAGGAGGCCCAGGCCTCGGTAGAGGCGGTGCAGGCCGACCTGGAAGCCCGCCAGGGTGAGCTGGTAGAGGCCGAAGAAGCGCTTGCGACTACCCAGGAGGAGCGCCAGCAGGCCGCCCAGGCCCGCGACGAGGCCCAGGCCTCGCGTCAGGAAGCCGAGGAGGCGCGTCAGGCCGCCGAAGAGGCTCGCCAGGAAGCCGAGCAAGCTCGCCAGCAGGCCGAGCAGGAGCGCAGCGACGCGGTCGCCGCCCGCGACGAGGCCCGTGCCGAACTCGAGGGGCTGCAGAAGGAGATCGCCTCGGCGGAGGAGAACCTCGCCGGTATCAACGAGGAGATCTCGGCCCGGCAGGAGGAGCGTGACGCCCTCCAGCAGGAGCTCAGCGAACTCGAGGCCAGCCGCAGCGAGGCCAGCGAGGCGCTGGAGGCGACCCGCACCGAGCTGGAGGAGGCCAGGTCGCAGGTCGAGCAGTCGCGCGAGACGATCAAGGACCTCGAGGTCGCCATCAAGGTGGGCCGTGAGGAGGTCGCCGAGATCGAGTCTCAGGTCGAGTCCCGCCAGTCCCAGCTCGAGCGCCTGGAAGGCCAGCTCGAGACCTGGCGCAACGAGCTCTCCCGCCTCGAGGAGAGCGTGCAGGCCGGGGAGGGGGGCGACGCTGCCGCTCAGCAGCAGCCCGGTGCCACCCAGGAGGGCGATGATGGTGCTGCCCAGCAGGAAGCCAATAGCCAGGAAGACGGCAATGGCGGTGCCGCTGAGCAACAGGCCGAAGTCCTGGAAGGCGACAACAATAACTGAGCCGTACACGGTCCGGTTTTAAACCGCATGACGGCGAGCCAAGGGCTCGCCGTCATGCGTTGGCAGGCATTGCATGGCAGGGCGACCCGCCGGGTATACTGACCCTTCATGCCGCTTGCGTGGCAACCCCAACAGCAGAAGGAGCGAGTCGTGATCGAAGGGGTCAAGCATATCGTCGCAGTGGCATCCGGTAAGGGCGGGGTGGGCAAGTCCACCGTGACCGTCAACCTGGCACTGGCCATGGCCGCCGAAGGCTATCGGGTGGGCATCCTGGATGCCGACATCTATGGCCCCAGCCAGGCCCAGATGCTCGGGGTAGGCGAGGGCGTGCGGCCCGAGTCCGCCGGCGAGAACCGCTTCAAGCCGCTCGAGGCCCATGGCATCCAGGCCATGTCCATGGCCTTCCTGGTCGACATCCGCGAGCCCATGGTCTGGCGCGGCCCCATGGTCGCCGGTGCCTTCCAGCAGATGCTCACCCAGACTGTCTGGGACGACCTGGACTGCCTGTTCATCGACATGCCGCCGGGTACCGGTGACATCCAGCTGACTTTGGCCCAGAAGGTGCCGGTGGACGGTGCGGTGATCGTCACCACGCCCCAGGATATTGCGCTGCTGGACGCGCGCAAGGGCATCGAGATGTTCCGCAAGGTCAATGTGCCGGTGCTCGGGGTCGTGGAGAACATGAGCCTGCATATCTGCTCCAATTGCGGCCACAGCGAGCCGATCTTTGGCGAGGGCGGGGGCGAGCGTATCGCCCAGGAGTACGAGACACAGGTGCTCGGTCGCCTGCCCCTGACCCTGTCGATCCGCGAGCAGGTGGATGGCGGGCGGCCCACCGTGGTGGCCGAACCCGACGGCGAGGTGACCGCCACCTTCCGCGACATGGCGCGCCAGGTCGCCGAGCAGATCCGCGGGCAGGGCGCCGAGGGGCCGGAGATCTCGTTCAGCGAGTGAAAAGCTAGGCCATTGCTGTTAAGCACAGCGAGAGGCGCCGGGGACAAGCCGAAGAGGAGGTCCTACGCCAGGGGTGAGATAAAGTGGACCCCATCGTCAAGACAGAAAACGTCCCGATTTAAGTTATCGTCTCGGCCTTGGCTGCAGCTGCACAGCGCTGCCCTGTGTCATGGTCCTGAGCGGTGTCACGTTGATGACCAAAGTGATCGGGAATGGCGGCACCGCCGCCAGTCCCCAACGCATACACGGTGTCCGGGGTCTGGTTCTCCAGCGACTGGTGAGGCCGCTGGGCGTTGTAGAACGAGAAGTACGCGGATAGGCCGAGGGTCAGCTCTCCCAAGCTCGCATAGCCCTTCACATACACGTCCTCGTACTTGACCGTCCGCCATAGCCGCTCGACGAAGATGTTGTCGAACGCGCGCCCACGGCCGACCATGCTGATGGCGACGCCGGCTTGCTTGAGCACCCCCGTGAAGGCCTGGCTCGTGAACTGCGAGCCTTGGTCACTGTTGAAGATCTCCGGCGTGCCATGTAGCCGCAGGGCGCTTTCCAAGGCGTCGACGCAGAAGGACGCCTCCATGGTATTGCTCACCCGCCAGCTGAGCACCTTGCGGCTATACCAGTCGATGATGGCGACCAGGTACACGAAGCCGCGCGCCACCCGAATGTACGTCACATCGGTACTCCACACCTGATTGGGGCGTGTGATCGACACGCCGCGCAGCAGGTACGGGTAGATCTTGTGGCCGGGGGCGGGCTTCGAGGTCCGCCGCTTGGGGGCGATGGCCGTGATGCCCATGCGGCGCATGAGGGTGGCGACGTGCTGCCGTCCGACGGTGAAGCCGCGGGCCAGCAACTCGCCCCTGATCCTCCTGATGC
>NZ_JAWSUJ010000022.1:0-49395 GCF_033549285.1 Halomonas sp. | reverse complement strand
CTGCAGCAGCTTGTGCTTGAGCTTCCAGGCGGTGTTGTAGCTGACTCCGAGCTCCCGGGACAGCTGCAGCGCTGAGATACCGCTCTTGCGCTGGGTCAGCAAATAGATGGCCAGAAACCAGGTGGTCAACGGCAGGTGCGTGGCATGGAAGATGGTACCGGCAGTCAGCGAGGTCTGATGATGGCAGCGATGGCACTGGTAGAGCCCCCGCGACAGCCGGCAGCCCGTGGTGTTGCCACAGTCGGGGCACACGAACCCCTTGGGCCAGCGATGCTGGAAGAGGGCTGCCTGGCATTGCGCTTCCGTGCCGTACTGCTCGAGAAACGCCGGCAACGACAGGCCGGGCTGGAACTGGATAGGATTGCGTGCCATGACGTCACCTCCTCTACTGGACATAACATCAGTATAGGAAAGACTGACGCGGTGGTGGCTGATCAACATGAGTAATCAGGTTTCGTTATGATTGAGCGTCTTATAATGCTTGGTGCCCGGCCTGCAGTGGATAGCGGGCTTTTGGGCACGCTACCGCCAGCCCGGGCCCATGGCGTTCACCGCGGCCCCAGGGCACTCAGGCAGTCCAGCAGCCGAATCAGGTGGTGCCTTTCCAGCAGGCTCTCTACCTCGGGCCGCAGCATCAGCGGTCGTAGCCGGCGGCTACGCGCACTCTCCATCAAGCCTACTTCGGATAGCATGCGAAAGGCCACCTGACCCATCTTTCGTCTAGAGGAGGCGGTCCAGCCATTAATAGCCGGATCGCGGTAGGCGCGGTCGGCGAGAAAGTCATCCCACTGGTACGGCTCAAGGCGCTCGGCCTGGGTCACCAAGGCATCGACCACCACTGTCTCCAGGAACTCCACCAGCAGCAGGTTGCGGGCCAGCGCCGCGCAGAAGGCTACCTGAGTGGCCAGCTGGTCATCGCCATCATGCAGCACCTGCCAGAACGGCGCAGGAAGCCGCACAAGGCGTTTGCGGATTGCCTGGGCCATGCGTCTGGCTGTCGCTGGCCGTGCCTTCTGGAGACGGTTCTCGTCGAGGATGGCCGCCTTCCATGCCGCGTCATCGACGCCGGTCAGCAGCAGCTCCGCCACGATGCGGCTCTCGCGCACCATGAGCGAGCCGCCGATGAGGTCGGAATTGTAGTGAAATGAAGGTGGGGCTGCCGTCATTGGGAGGCAGCTCGTGTGGCTATCGAAAAATTAGTTATAGCTATCATCGGTGAGGCTTAGGGATAGGTTGATTTAGAAGGTCCTCGTTTAAGCCGTGAGCATCAGCATTGTAAGCCCAACGGGCGAATTGGTCGATCAGGGTTCGCTGTGCGCACTCAAGCTCTGCCACGCGCTGCGTTAAGCGTGCGATCCTATCATTCGCCCTATCGATATCAGAAAACTGGCGTACCACTTGGGAAGGAGCTTTTAGTTCTTCTTTCCGCAAGCGCATTGCAGCTTTTATATTATCACGCGTCAAGAGTGTTTTACGAGTAGTTTTAATGCGCAACTCATTCTCACAGGCAAGAACAACCAACTCCCAGGTAAGCTTACTTCCTCTCCAAGTTTTTATAATATCTTCAATACGAAAAACATCCGCATCAGAAAGTCTTGCCATGCTCAATCCCCCAGCCCCAAAATCCTCTCCAACTCAGCCAGCCTATCATCATCTTTATTTTTTGGTAAAATTCCAGATTTCGATTCACCTAGCTCTCCTCTAATCGACAAAGCATTGCACCCTGCCGTCCAACTGTTATCAACACCTTTTACAAGTGCGCCATCTTCTATGGTAGGATCTTCCAATACCTTAATCAACTGCTCACAGCGTTCTAATTTCTCTATAGTTGTTTCAAGCCAGGTATTAGCACCGTAAGTTTCTTCACGAGCTTCTTTTTTAAAAGACACAAGACTTCTACGCAAATAGCCTCTCTCATCTTTAAGATTCAATAGCTTCACATCATCTCCCTTCACACATATATGCTCACCGCAAGTTAGGCAGTTATTAAACTTTGCGCAAGGCTCTTGTGCATAATCGTGGACACAGACACCAAACTCAGTACGATGGACAATCCGATTTTCAAAACCACCGACATCCTTCATTCGGACAGGAACATTTGTTTTTATTGACGCGAGGATATTGCTATCCACAACTTGAGGCAAAAAGACTTCAAGCTTATCAGCCATCTCTTCTGGTGAGACATGATTGTAAACCCAATTTTGACTCTCGTGTAATCGCCAAGACCAACGCGCTATTAACTCTTGAGAAAGACCACCTCGTTGAGCGACTGTATTTAGTAGGTGACGAAAAGCATGGGTATTAACCTTTACCCCAGAGTAACCATACCTTTCAAATATTGATTGAGTCTTCTTTTGGGTTCCTGTCAGCTGAGTGCTTAGCCGGTGCTTGCACATCCCTGTAATCCCAAAGGGCTTTTCTGACTTACCTTTATTTACTGAAAATGTGCCACTCCTGAAACAAAATAGAGCATCTTTCCATTTGACAACCTTCTTACTATCTGTATGTGGAAAATGCTTGGGAAGATATTTCTCCCTAACTAACAAATTAAGCTTTCTCAAAGTCACTTCAAAAGCATCATTAAACTCATACCCAGAAAGCCTTCCTTTAATATAAACTCTCGACACATCATCTTCATTAAAACCAGAAAGAATATCTTCAGCCACTTCACGTGCCAGACCTGAACTTGCTTTGCTAGTACATATTTTTTTTATAAAAACCTTAAATACATTTCTTGGAGAATGATTCTTGGTTGAAAGCATCAAGCATTTACAAACCTCCTCCATAGTCAAGGGCGCGTCGAGGTGTTTTTTTGGGACGCCTAGATGATGTGGGAAATCATCAGGATTCTCTTCCAGCCACCTAGCATACTCACGTGCTTCATTCGTAATATCAACTATTCGACCCACTGCTTCCTTACAGATTTCGGCCATACTGTCTGGGATGATTTTTCGGTTTGCCCCAAATCCCTTTTGAGAGTACCATAACATGTATAGTTGGCTACGCCCTTGCTCATCACGGTCGGTCACAAAGCAATCTTTCTTAATGTAAGACAGCTCGCCCACTCGTGAAGGCTGAGAAAGCAATATCGCCACAGCAGAAGTTACCATAATATCCAAACTGGATTCTGGGTTACTGCTAAAAATATCTCCAAGTGCCGCTATCGATTCGAAGCTAGGAAGTTTTTTTTCCGCATTTTCTGCGCTCTTCCTAAGGGTCATTTTAGGTTCCTTTACCTGTGGATCCCAGATAAAAGGTTTAGCCACCATTCCACTTTCAATAAGCTTATCACATATCCGCTTAAGTTGAAGAGAAGTACTATAGGCAGTGCTCTCAGAATTATATTCCTGTGAAATTAAAGTAGCCCTATCGAATATTGCCGCTGTAACGGAAATGATATCAGCCTCTTTATTAATATCTAAAAGTGCCTTCTCTAGGCAGCGAAGGGCATTGAGGCGATAATTGTCTTCACTAAGATTAACGACTCTCTCTTCAAACAACATAGCTTTGACATAGTCAATCATCCCAGAATCAAGACTCTCATTTCTTTTTCCGAGCTTAGAACATCGAGTATTATTTATCCCCCAGCGACTCCAGCTTATCGCCCCCCACTGAACAGGATCAGATGGTTTATCATAAAGATGTATCTGAGATTTTGCCCAATTAACAAACTCATTCAGAGACGCCCGAGCTGCCAACCCTGACCTTGGCACGAAAGGTAAAACATTATTCATCATGTTCACCTTCAGCGTTCTGCTTTAAAGCATTTATACTATGAATAACCTGCATTACTGCGAGAATAGGTCGATCAAAACTAATTGCCACTTCACTTTCCTCACCAGCAACATCAATTGCTCTTTGTTGCCTTAGCATAAGGCGGTTAAGTACTTCTTCATGAGGTGCATCGAGCCAAGGCTGAAACTTTGAGCAGGTATAACATGCGACGGGGGCGTCAAGGTGGCAACCTCCTGATGCACCACATGTAGCAATGGCAGATGACTCAGTGCGAATAGTCTTGTTAGTTAGTGATCCATTAACTGCATCCGCCGCACCAGCAACCAGCCTCCCCTGGAACGCGTTAACAATTAATGATAGTTCATTTTTCATTTTATCATCAATTCTCTTGCCCATTGCAGCGGATACTTTTATATACCTTGAGACACTTCTAACCCCTTTATGGTCAAGCACAAAGGCTATTGTATGCCTTCCAGCATCCATACGACTTAGCTCTGTACCTATTGTATATCGAAAGCGATGCGCTCCTAAATGTATTTTCTCGCCAGTACGCTCAGAGACAGGAAACGCCTGATCGTCTTCGAGCCCACGAAGCAGTGCCTTCATGGAACCATCATGCTTGTGAAACTTTATTTGAGGCTCTATTTCAAGAAGACTTAAGTCAGGATCATCTTTTATTATAGTTTTTACGAACTTCGTCCCTTTAGCCCTAAACAATGCCACATTCGGAATAGCCTTTTTCCAATCAACATGCAACCGCTCACGCTGCAAGGCTTTTAGCGTAATCTCTTTATAGCTTACAAGTATAATGTAAAGATCCTTTGATATGTCAAATGTTTTAAAGCTGTTACGATAACCAAAACCTTTATTTTTTGCACGTGGCATTTTCAGAAAATAGCCACGCTCATCTTCTATAATATCTCCAAAAACTAGCTGTTGGACCTGGCGAATACGCACTCCGGTAGTAATCAGAATCCGAATATACACAAACTGCTCGATAGTTATTCGACCGTATGCAAATGCATCGTTTGCCCAGTCAAAAATCGACCGTCTCTCTAATGGGGTTAAAGGTCCTTTCTCTGGATTCATGCTCTCTACAGGGCACTGACCAACATTATTTCTTGGCTTTATTGCATATAGGTAATCAACAACAGCCTCACTTGGTTTAACCTCCAACAAATAATCTTCCCGCCAACGTTTTAAAAAAGACCTCAACACCGCAAACTCAGACTTACTAAGAATATTACGAACTGCGATAATATTTGACTCATCCAGGACATCAAGACTCGAATTACCGCACTTGGAAAGAACATATGCAAGATGCTTTAACGTTCTGGCTGAATATTCCATTGCATAATAAGATAATGCCGCTATAAGCCATGGCCGAACTTTATCAATTACAGCACATTTGGCACTTGCAACATTAGCTGCCTGTGCAGTAGGGTCAGGTCGCCAATAATCATCAGACGGAGTAAAACGCCCTCCACTCTTTGCAGTCATTTCAGACATCAACCACGCATCAATATTGTTTTTACTTGGGGATGAAAGAATCACAGTAGTCACTCAAAAATCAAAAGGGAAGTTCACTCAAAAGCTTTTCATTTAAAATCTTCATTGCTTCACTAGCTTCTTCTTGGTAAAATTTTTGCCCATAACGCCCAGGCATTCTCGAAGTATCTACCCACCCATACCGAAAATTGCAAACACGATTAAAAATACTTTCTCTTTCCTCAGGTGGAAGATCTTTTGTTTCTTCTTTAAGGATTTTCATAGTTCGATAAACATCGTGATGTCTAAGTGTGTGTGGTGTTACAGACATAAGAATAGGGAAGTTTTTTTTTGCCACATTAAACACAGCATCGACTGACTTTATGGAAAGGGGAGCACCTTCATTCCTACCATGCGACAAGAACAAATAAGGATGACTTTTAGCCCTTTTAGATTTTCGGTAGCACTCAATATATTCATTTATTAATGACATAAGATATTCAGGTGCTGGAAGCTTCCTCTCATTAGTTTTAATATTAGGCTCTTCGGCACGGGGATCGTCTGGGTCATTCGGCCTATGGACAATAGAAATACGATTGTCGCGGTAATTAACATCTGCAAGCTTTATTCCCAACATCTCGCTTCGGCGAACACCTAAGCTATAAAGGATAATTACAATCAAGTAATTTCTAAATCTAACGGCTAATGATTTTGGCCATGGGTTTTGCTCTGACCTCGGATGTAAATAATTAAGCAAAACTCTCTCTTGCTCTGATGTTAACCCCTTGGGCTCCATCGGCCTTCTTTTCCAAGAAGGTTTAGACTGTACAATACTGAGATTAATTCGCTTCACTAGCCATTCAATTTGATCAAAGCGGTCATCTGGATGGCCCAATGCTTCGTAAAGGAAGCAAAGATAGTTTCTAGCTGTTGCCAACCTTGACTCAGATTGAAATGCACTTACTTGTTGATAGGCTGAACGGTGTAATCTGACACCACCATGCTTTTTATCAAGAACGTCTTTTTTCCAATGCACTTGGCTAGAAAATTCAGCCAACTCAGCTTCACTAAGATATACAGATTCCGGTCTTTTTTTAAGTCGCTCTTCTATATTGATGCCTTTGTAGCTTAGCCATTCTAAGAAAATGATTAAGTCGCTGAAAAATCGTTGCTGAGTATTAGGTGACCTAACTCGCATTTTTTTTAGAATGTAGAGACAAGGCCAATAAACTGGCACAGAGTCTTGAAGTAAGAGCTTGACTCTGGTCTCATCATTTAGCTTGAATTCCTTGATTGAGAATGTCATGAGAGGTCCAAGAAGGTGACAAATTTTAGACTAGCACTTTTGTAGATATGTGCAATTTTTTTCGGTACAATTTTCTAGCATCCATAAAAATATTTTTCCTTTTACAAACAGAATGTTAGAGGTGAATACTTTGGCAAAAGGTAACAAAACAGGCGCAACAGGATCTTACGTCTACACCATGAACCGGGTGGGCAAGGTCGTGCCCCCCAAGAAGCAAATCCTCAAGGACATCTCGCTCTCCTTCTTCCCCGGCGCCAAGATCGGCGTGCTGGGCCTCAACGGCGCGGGCAAGTCGACCCTGCTGCGCATCATGGCCGGCGTCGACACCGAGTACGAGGGCGAGGCGCGTCCGATGCCGGGCATCAACGTCGGCTACCTGCCCCAGGAGCCGGCGCTCGACGACGACAAGAACGTCCGCGAGACCGTGGAAGAGGCCCTGGGCGAGATCAAGGAGGCGCAGGAGAAGCTCGACGCCGTCTACGCCGCCTATGCCGAGCCGGACGCCGACTTCGATGCCCTGGCCGCCGAGCAGGCGCGCCTGGAGAACATCATCGAGGCCTCCGACGCCCATAACCTGGATCGCAAGCTGGAAGTGGCCGCCGAGGCCCTGCGCCTGCCGCCCTGGGAGGCCCGCGTCGGTCACCTCTCCGGCGGCGAGCGGCGCCGCGTGGCGCTGTGCCGCCTGCTGCTCTCGAGCCCCGACATGCTGCTGCTCGACGAGCCCACCAACCACCTGGACGCCGAGTCCGTGGCCTGGCTGGAGCGCTTCCTTCACGACTACAGCGGCACCGTGGTGGCCATCACCCACGACCGCTACTTCCTCGACAACGTGGCCGGCTGGATCCTCGAGCTCGACCGCGGCCAGGGCATCCCCTTCGAGGGCAACTACTCGGGCTGGCTGGAGGCCAAGGAGAAGCGTCTCGAGCAGGAGGCCAAGCAGGAGGCCTCGAAGAACAAGGCCATCAAGCACGAGCTGGAGTGGGTGCGCAGCAACGCCAAGGGCCGCCAGGCCAAGAGCAAGGCGCGCCTCAATCGCTTCGAGGAGATGCAGTCCGGCGACTTCCAGAAGCGCAACGAGACCAACGAGATCTACATTCCGCCCGGCCCGCGCCTGGGCGACAAGGTCATCGAGTTCCATGACGTCGCCAAGGCCTTCGACGACAAGCTGCTCTACGAGGACCTGACCTTCACCGTGCCCAAGGGGGCCATCGTCGGCATCGTCGGTAGCAACGGCGCGGGCAAGTCGACGCTGTTCAAGCTGATCACCGGCCAGGAGCAGCCCGACCGCGGCGAGGTGGTGGTCGGCGAGACCGTCGACATCGCCTATGTCGAGCAGCTGCGCGACGCCCTCGACGACAAGCAGACGGTCTGGGAGGCGGTCTCCGACGGCCAGGACATCCTCAACATCAACGGCTACGAGGTCTCCTCGCGGGCCTATGTGGGGCGCTTCAACTTCAAGGGCAACGACCAGCAGAAGCGCCTGAGCGAGCTCTCCGGCGGCGAGCGCGGTCGCCTGCAGCTGGCCCAGACCCTCAAGCAGGGCGCCAACGTGCTGCTGCTCGACGAGCCCTCCAACGACCTGGACATCGAGACCCTGCGCGCGCTGGAGGAGGCCCTGCTGGCCTTCCCCGGTTGTGCCCTGGTGATCTCCCACGACCGCTGGTTCCTCGACCGCATCGCCACCCACATCCTGGCCTTCGAGGGCGACTCCCACGTGGAGTTCTTCGAGGGCAACTACACCGAGTACGAGGCGGACCACAGGAAGCGCGTGGGCGACGACACCCCGCACCGCATGAAGTACAAGCGCATCGATGCCTGACCGGCCTCGCCGGAGCGGGACGCCGTAAGCGACAAGCGGGAAGTAATGCACAGACCCCACTGACCTCGCGGTCGTGGGGTTTCTTATGGCTTACAGGTGCTGGCTGATTGCTCCAGGGTATAGGGCAGGGTTGCCCCGAACGCCGAGACGCGCCATAAGGGGGACTCCTGCCGCGAGGAGTCATCCATGAGCGTCCTGCTGTCCTGGCCCATCCACCTGCTCAAGGCCTTCCGGCAGAGCATCGCCTACCTGCCCTCCCTGCTGGCGTTGGCCTACGCCCTGCTGAGCCTCGTCGCCCTGCTGCTGCCGATCTCCGACGACCGGCTGCCGGCCCTGCTCACGATGCTGGGCCTGGAGGCGCCGGAGGAGACCCGCGCGCTGCTCGCCGCGCTGCTCGGCGGCATGATCTCGCTGATGGTCTTCAGCTTCTCCATGGTCATGTCGGTGCTCTCGCAGGCCGGCGGGCAGTTCTCCCACAAGCTGGTGTTCGGCCTGATCTCGGAGCGCCCCCACCAGTGGGTGCTGGGCCACTACCTGGGCACCATCCTCTTCATCCTGATGCTGCTGATGGTCCCGGACGTCGCCGAGGGCCAGGCGACCTGGCGCTCGCTGGCGATCTACCTGGCATGTGCCATGGTGATCCACTGCCTGGCGCTGTTCGTCTACTTCATCCACAACGCCTCGCAGTCGATCCAGATCGATGCCGTGGCCGCCGACCTGCACCAGTCCACCCGCGCCTCCCTGGCGGCCCTGCAGTCCCGCCAGCAGGGCAAGGAGTGGCGCATCCTGGCGGTTGCGCCGTCATCCGGCCATCGCCACCACCCCGTGCATGCCCGCCGCGCCGGCTACCTGCAGAATGCCGACCTCACCGCCCTGGCCGAGCTGGCACGCCGGGTCGACGGTGTCGTGCACCTTCACTTCCGCTTCGGGGACTACGTGGTGGAGGGGCTGCCGATCCTCTCGCTGGAGGCCGCGGCGGCTCCCGAGGCGAGCTGGTGCGACGAGGTCCGGGCCACCCTGACCTACGTGGAGGGAGAGTCGATCACCGAGCATCATGTGTTCGGCATGACGCAGCTGATGGAGGTCGCCCTGAAGGCGCTCTCGCCGGGCATCAACGACCCGGGGACCGCCCGCCTCTGCCTGCACCGCCTGACCGACCTGCTGCGCCGGCGCCTCGAGTGGCGGCCCTGCGATGCGCTCTTCGACCAGGACGGGACCTGCCGGGTGACCTGGCAGGTGGAGGATTTCGAGAGCCTGCTCTACCGGCTCTTCCAGCCCATCCTGCGCTGCGGCAGCGACGACCTGAGCATCGGCCTCGGGGTACTCAAGGCCCTGAAGACCCTCTCGCTGTTCGCCGAGCAGAAGGATCTCGAGACCCTCCAGGCCCATGCTGACCGGGTGGTGGAGACGCTCGCTCACACGGCGGACCATCCGCTGGACCGGCGCTTCGTCTCGGCGCGCCTGGACGACGGCATCCATCGGCTCGACCTGCCGACGAGCCTGCCCGGCCGGCAGGATGGCTGATCGCCTCCAGCCAGCGTCAGTAGAGCTTCGGCTCGCCCGGCGGGCGCGTCTTGAAGCGCCGGTGCAGCCAGAGGTACTGCTCCGGGTGACGACGGATCGCCGACTCGATCACCGCGTTGATGCGGGTGGCATCGGCCACCTCGTCGCCGCTGGGGAAGTTCTCCAGCGGTGGCAGGTACTCCAGGGTATAGGTGCGGTCGTCGGGGTTGCGGTGGAAGATCAGCGGGATCACCGGGGCGCCGGTCATCCGCGCGATGCGCGAGGTCATCTTGACCGTGGCCGCCGGAATACCGAAGAAGGGGGCGAAAACGCTGGCATCGCGGCCGAAGTCCTGGTCCGGGGAGTACCAGACGCCGTGGCCGGCCTTGATGCGACGCACCACGCCGCGCAGGTCGTGACGGTCGAGGACCACATCGAAGTAGGGGGCCCGGGCGCGACTCATGAAGAGGTCGAAGAGCGGGTTGTCATGGGGGCGCTGCACGGCGTCGGCGCGAAAGTAGAGCGCATGCAGTGCCCCCCCCAGGTCCAGGGTCGAGAAGTGAATGCCGAGGATCAGCGCTCCCCTCCCCCCGGCCTGCAACCGGGCCCGGTGCTGCTGCCCCAGGAAGATGACGCGGTGACGCAGGTGCTCCGGATCGCGGCACCAGCCGGTGGCGGTCTCCATGATGCCGATGCCGTTGGCAATAAAGGTCTCCCTGACCAGCCGTCGCTGCTGGTCAGCGTCGAGCTCGGGGAAGCAAAGCCGCAGGTTGGTCTCGGTGATATGGCGCCGGCGCTTCGCAAAGCGCCAGGCGGCCAGGCCGATCACGCGGCCCACCCACAGCTTCAGCCGCCAGGGCAGCCAGGCCACCACATGCATGGCGCCGATGGCCAGCCAGGTGGGCCAGTAGCGCGGATGGGCGAAGGAGCTCTGGGGGGTGTCGTCCCTGGACATGCGGCTTCCCGTGCTGCGGTGGTCAGTGCGCGCCATGATAGCGCCTGGGCACCCTCGGCAGCACCCCGGTGAGCAGGGTGTAGCTGATGGTGTCGCAATGGCGGGCCACCTCGTCCACCGACAGCAGCGCACCGTTCGCGGCACGTCCCCAGAGCACCACCTCGCTGCCGATGTCGGCCTCGGGAAGGTCGGTGAGGTCCACCGTCAGCATGTCCATGGAGACCTTGCCGGCGATGGTCGTGCGCTGACCGTCGACCAGCACCGGGGTACCGTCGACCGCGTGCCGGTCATAACCGTCGCCGTAGCCGCAGGCGACCACGCCGATCCGCGAGGGGCGTGGCGCCTTCCAGCGCCCGGCATAGCCCACCGGCTCGCCCGCAGCGAGCTCACGCACGGCGATGATCGCGGAGCGCAGGGTCATCACCGGCGCCAGCCGACGGCTCGCCTCGTTGGAGGCCTCCAGCGGGTCGCTGCCGTAGAGCATCACCCCCGGGCGGTTCCAGGCGCCGTGCGCCTCGGGCCAGGCCAGGGTGGCGGGCGAGTTGGCGAGACAGGTGGGCGCCTCGAGCCGGGCCGCCAGGTCGTCGAGCAGCTCGAGCTGGCGCCGGAAGTAGCCGGACTCCAGAGCATCGGCGGTGGCGAAGTGGCTCATCAGGTGCAGGTCGCAGGCGCGGTCGGGCGCCGCCGCGAGACGCGCCCAGACCGCCTCGGCCCGTTCCGGTGGGAAGCCCAGCCGGTGCATGCCCGAGTCCACCTTGACCCACACCGGGATGGGGCGCGCGGGCCGATAGGCGAGCAGCGCCTCCAGCTGCCAGTCGGTGTGTACCGCGATCCACAGCCCCAGCGCCTCGACCCGCTCGAGCTCGGCGGCCTCGAAGATGCCCTCGAGCAGCACGATGGGCGCCGTGATGCCCCCCTCGCGCAGGGTCTGCGCCTCCTCGAGGCAGGCTACGGCAAAGGCCGGCGCCAGCCCCTCGAGCGCCCGGGCACAGGCCACGGCACCATGGCCGTAGGCATCCGCCTTGATCACGGCGACGGCGCGGCTGTGGGGGGCCTGGTCACGGGCCAGGCGATAGTTGTGACGCAGGGCGTCGAGGTCGATATCGGCGATCAGCGGCCGGGCCATGGTCGGGGTCCTGGAGCGTCGATGGAGAACGCCACGATTATCCCCCAAAGGCCAGCCGATTTCACGGCATCACCAACTGGCAAGAGTGCCTGAGACAGGATAAACGCCAGATAAAGGGGCGTATTGACGGGGCGATCATCTGCCCGTCATGAGACAACGACGCGACTGTGCCGGAGGGGCCTCCGGCACGCGACATCATTCGAAGATGGCATCCAGCGAGAGGCCCTGCTTGTCGAGCATGCGGCGCAGCTTCTTCAGCGCCTCCACCTGGATCTGGCGGACCCGTTCGCGCGTCAGCCCGATCTCCTCGCCGACCTGCTCGAGGGTCGCGGCCTCGTGGCCGCGCAGGCCGAAGCGGCGCACCACCACCTCCATCTGCTTCTCGGTGAGCTCGGCCAGCCACTCGTCGACATGCTGGCGCACGTCGCCGTCCACCAGGGTGGATTCCGGGCCCTGGTCGTTGTCGTCGGCCAGGGTCTCGATCAGCGGCTTGTCGCTCTCGCTGCCCATCGGGTAGTCGACGGAAGAGACCCGCTCGTTGAGGCCCATCATCTTCTTGACCGTCTCCACCGGCTTGTCGAGGTAGTCGGCGACCTCCTCGGCGGTGGCCTCGTGGTCCAGCTTCTGGGTCAGCTCGCGGGCCGCCCGCAGGTAGATGTTGAGTTCCTTGACCACGTGGATCGGCAGCCGGATGGTGCGGGTCTGGTTCATCAGCGCCCGCTCGATGGTCTGGCGGATCCACCAGGTGGCGTAGGTGGAGAAGCGGAAGCCGCGCTCGGGGTCGAACTTCTCCACCGCGCGGATCAGCCCCAGGTTGCCCTCCTCGATCAGGTCGAGCAGGGTGAGGCCACGGTTGAGATAGCGCCGGGCGATCTTCACCACCAGGCGCAGGTTCGACTCGATCATCCGCGAGCGGCCGAGCGGATCCCCCTTGCGCGCCAGTCGGCCGAAGTATACCTCTTCCTCCGGCGTCAGCAGCGGCGAGAAGCCAATCTCGTTGAGATAGATCTGGGTGGCGTCGAGGCTGTGACGGTGATGGCGATCCTCGCGACTCAGCGCCTTCTCGAAGGCCTCCTCGTCGCCGACCACCGCCTCCTCGTCCTCGATCTCCTCACGCTCCAGCTCATCCTCCGCCTCGACGGCGTCCTCGTCCGCCTCGCCGGCGGAGGCCAGATTCACATCCTGAAGGTCCCGTTCAAGCATGCTCATCGATTGCTACCCCATGGTTGCGACCGGGCGTCGTGGGTCCAGGGCCGGACGATCGACGCGCGAAGTTATTATTGTGCGGCACCCCGTCATGGATCCGATGCGCGCCGACCGTCGCGGTCAGCGGGCCGGCAGGAACTCGAGGGGGTCCTGAGGCTGGCCGTCCTTGCGCACCTCGAAATGCAGCCTGACGTCCTCGGCATCGCTGTCGCCCATGGTGGCGATGACCTCACCGGCCTCGACCACATCGTTCTCCTTGACGTTCAGGGTGTCGTTGTGGGCATAGGCACTCAGGAACTGGTCGTTGTGCTTGAGCAGGATCAGGTTGCCGTAGCCCCTGACGCCGCTGCCCGCATAGACCACGATTCCCGGGCCGGCTGCCTTGACAGGTTGCCCCTTTTGACCGGCGATATCAATGCCGGCGGTGATGCTTCCCCCCTGGCCGAACTGGCCGACCACGTCGCCCGCCACCGGCCACTGCCAGGGCACTTCATCCACCGGGGTATAGCTGCGTCCGGCACGCTGTTCGGAGGCCGGTTCGCCGGCGACCGAGGTCCCGGCATCGGCGCCGGCGTCGTCCCTCACCGTGGACGCCCGGGCGACCTGGGCGGCCTCGTCTTCGGTCGCTGCGTCGGGCGCGTCGCTCGGTTCGGAAGCGCTCCTCGCCTCTGCCGCACCGGCGGCCTGCTGCTGCGCGTTTTCCGCCTCCTCAGCGCGCGAGGCCAGTTCCCGCCGTTCGGCCAGGTCACGCTCGCTCAGGCTGCCATCCGCTCCCGGGCTGTCGTAGCTGTAGACCGGCCCCGGTCCCTGGTCGGCGCCCGAGACGGCATCGGCGCTCTCCATGGCCACCTGGCTGGGCCCCTGGGGCGAGTCGCCGGCCGCCTGGCGCTCGGCCGAGAGGCGACGGTTGCGCTCGATGGCGCTCTCGTCAGGCATCAGCCAGTCGAGTTCCTCGTCGCTAGCGGACGCCTGGCCGCCGAGGCCCGTGGCCACGACCCCACGGCCGCCGGACGCGTTCCCGCCATCGTCCTGGCGGGAGGCCGGGGCGGCGCGCCCCTCGCCGCCCAGCACCAGCCGCTGGCCGGGCTCGATGCGATAGGGGGGAGAGATGCGGTTGAGGCGCGCCAGGTCGCGGTAGTCCATGTCATGGCGCCAGGCGATGCCATAGAGCGTGTCGCCGGCCTCCACGGTGTATTCGCCGGACGTCGCGTCAGCCCGGCTGGCCGACAGGTCGCGGACCTGGACCGGGCGACTCTCGCCCTGCTGGGCGGCGCAGCCGGCCAGCGCCAGGGCCAGGCCGGAAATCAGAAATACCTTATGCATCGGAGCCTTCCTCCTTGTCAGCACCTTGTCGGGAACCGGGTGTCGCCGGCCGGTTGGCCCGGGCGATCAGCAGCACCAGGGCCGCGCCGGCCAGCATCAGGGCCACCACCGCCGGCAGCCGGGCAGGGTCGCCGGTCAGCTCGGCGAAGTCGGCCGGGGTCAGGTAACGGTAGTCGAGGGGGATCATCTGGCCCTCGGAACCCAGCTGGTAGCGTACCAGCTCGCGCCACGGCCAGAGTACCGGCAGCGAGCCGATGATGAAGCCGACCAGCAGCTGCAGGGTCGCGGTATGGTGGTGGCGCAGCAGCCAGGAGAGCAGCCGCGAGAAGCCGAACAGCCCGACCAGGCAGCCCGCCCCGAACAGCCCGATCAACCCCAGGTCGAAGCTGCGGATGCCCTGCATCACCGTGCCGTAGAGGCCCATGGTCAGCAGCAGGAAGCTGCCCGACACGCCGGGCAGCAGCAGCGCACTGATGGCGATGGCCCCGCCCACCACCAGCACCAGGTCGGGACTGCCGAGCCGGGTGACCAGCGGCATCAGCGACGGCAGGCCGTGGGCGAGCAGCAGGCCACCGGCGAGCGGCAGCAGGTGCCACCACTTCCAGTCCGCCGGATGGCGGCTGACGACCACCGCCGACGCCGCCACCAGGCCGAAGAAGAAGCCGTTGAGCAGCTGGGGGAAGTCGTCCATCAGCCAGACGACGAGGTGGGCCACGCTGACCAGGCTGATGGCGATGCCGGCCAGCAGCGGGAGCACGAAGGCCAGGTTGAGGTGGACTGCCAGCAGCGGCAGGCCGCCGCGTCGCCAGGCGAAGAAGGCGCTGGGGCCGAACTGCTTGATGCTGTGGATCAGCTCCTCGTAGATGCCGGTGACGAAGGCGATGGTGCCGCCGGAGACGCCGGGCACCGCATCGGCGGCCCCCATGCCGGCGCCCCTGAGGAAGATACCGAGATGACGCTTCAACAGCGGACTCCTTTCATCGAATGACGCCTTCCAGCAGCGGCACGAAACGCACCGCCTCAAGCCGCTGTGTCTCGAAGCCCTCTTCGCTGCGACGCACACGGGTCAGCCATTGCCGGCCATCCGGCTCGGCCAGCGGCGTGATCAGCACTCCCCCTTCACCGAGCTGGGCGAGCAGCGGCGCAGGCAGCTCGCTGGCACAGGCGGTGAGCAGGATCACGTCGAAGGGCGCCTCCTCCGGCCAGCCATGCCCCCCGTCGGCGAGGCGCAGCCGGGTGTTGCGGACCTCGAGCAGGCGCAGGCGGCCGCCGGCACGACGATGCAGGGCATTGATCCGTTCCACCGACCAGAGCTCCTTCACCAGGCGCGACAGCACCAGGGTCTGGTAGCCGGAGCCGGTCCCCACCTCCAGCACCCGGGATGGCGCCTCCTGGATCACCAGCTCGGTCATGCGCGCCACCATCCACGGCTGGGAGAGGGTCTGGCCATGGCCGATGGGCAGCGAGGTGTCCTCGTAGGCACGATGCGCCAGGGCCTCGTCCAGGAAGAGGTGGCGCGGCTCCCGGGCCATCACCTCCAGCACCCGCGGGTCGCGGATCCCCTGGTCGGCCAGCCGGCCGACCATGCGGTCCCGGGTTCGCTGCGATGTCATGCCGACACCGCGCAGCAGATCAGGTGAGTGCATCCAGCCAGTCCTGCACGTCGTCGCGCGCTGCATGCCGGGTCAGGTCGGTCTGCAGCGGCGTGATGGAAACATGGCCCGCCTCGATGGCGGCGAAGTCGGTGTCCGGGCCGTCGTCGGCGTTTTCGCCCACGGCGGCAATCCAGTAGCGCAGCCGGCCCCGGGGGTCCCGGACCTCCAGGGGGCGGGCCGCCGGGCCGCGATAGCCCAGCCGGGTGACCCGAAAGCCCTGGATCTCGCTCCACGGCAGGTCCGGCACGTTGACGTTGAGCAGGCTGCGCGGCGGCAGCGAGAGCTGCTCGGCCGCCCCGACCAGGCTCGCCGCCACCCGCCCGGCGGTCTCGAAGTGGCGCGAGCCCACCAGCGACATGGCGATGGCCGCCATGCCCAGGTTGCGCCCCTCCATGGCGGCGGCCACGGTGCCGGAGTAGAGCACGTCGTCGCCGAGGTTGCCACCGTGGTTGATGCCCGAGATCACGAGGTCGGGCCGTTCGTCCCAGACGCCGTTGACCCCCAGGTAGACGCAGTCCGCGGGGGTGCCATCGACGCTGTAGAAGCCGTTGTCGAGCGAGGAGAGCGCCAGCGGCCGGCTCAGGGTGAGGGAGTTGCTGGCCCCGCTCTTGTCGCGGTCCGGCGCGACGACACGCAGCCGCGCATGGGGCAGCAGGGCATCGTGGAGGGCGCGCAGCCCCGGGGCGTGCACCCCGTCGTCATTGGAGAGCAGCAGTCGACGCATCACAGGCTCCTGTCGGGGGAAGGGGCCCCCAGAGAGGGATGGGAGATCAGTTCACGCAGCACGGCGGTGGCGAAGGCGCCCCGCGGGAGGCTGAAGGCCAGCCAGAGCTCGCCGTCGCCCCGCGTCAGCCGCGGCTCGTCCAGGCGCAGCCGCAGTGCCCGGCGGGCCAGGCGGACGCCGGCGCGCTCGAGCCCACCGCACAGGCCCGGGTAGCGCGCGGCCAGGGTGGCCTCGTGGACCCGGGCCTCGCCGGTGGCGAGCGACTCGCCGACGCCCCACAGCACCCCGGCGGGGTGCAAATCGAGGCGCCGGGCCCGCTCGATGAGCCCGGCGAGCTCGGCGGCATCGTCGGCCGCGACGCCGAACTGGCTGGCGCTGCCGTCGAGCATCACCACCTCGCCGGGCAGCGGCGTGGCCCAGCTGTGGTCGCGCACCCGGGCGGCCAGCAGCTCGTTGAACAGGAAGCTGCGGGCCGCGGAGAGCAGCATGCCCTCGCGGTCATCGCGCTTGCGCCAGCCGCGGGCCAGCACGGCCCGGGCACGCTGCAGGTTGCGCCCGTCCGCGCCGAAGCGCTGGGGGCCGACATAGTTGGCCACACCCGCGTCGCAGAGTCGCTGCCAGCGCGCCTCGAGCGCCGGGTCGGCCACGGCGGCCCCGGTGATCCGCAGGCGGAAGCGATTGGCCCGGTGCACGCCGCGCTTGAGCTTGCGCGGATGGCGGGCCTGGTCAAGCACCCGGATGCCCCGCTCGGCGAGTCGCGCCGCGAGCCCCTCGGGGGCCTCGCGGCCGGGCAGCTGCACGGAGAGCCATTGGCGGGTCACGGCGACCCGATCCTTCATGCCCGAATGGCCGACCACTCGCGGCGAGACCTCGCAAAGCCGGGCCAGCTCGCGGGCCACCATGGCGGTGGTCAGGTCGCGCTTCTCGATGAACAGCCAGAGGTGCTCGCCCTCCCCTTCCGGGGCGAAGTCGAGGACCTCCTCGACCAGGAAGTCCTCGGGAACGGCGCGATACTCGCCGGATGGCGGCGCACCGAACTCGTCCTCCAGCACCCGCGGCCAGGCCGGCGGCCAGTCGATGGCATCCTGGACGCCGGAAGAGGCGGCCTCACTCACCGGCCGCCTCCCCGTCGCGGCGCACCAGCAGCGCTACCGCCTCGGCGGCGATCCCCTCGCCGCGGCCGGTGAAGCCGAGCCGTTCGGTGGTGGTCGCCTTGACGTTGACCGCGCCCCGGGCGACGCCCAGGTCCTCGGCGATATGCCCGGCCATGGCGTCGATATGCGGCGCCATCTTCGGCGCCTGGGCGATCAGGGTGGCGTCCAGGTTGCCGACCCGGTAGCCGGCCCCGTCCACCAGCCCGGCGACGTGGCGCAGCAGGGCACGGCTGTCGGCGCCGGCCCAGGTCGGGTCGGTGTCGGGAAAGTGGCGGCCGATGTCGCCCAACGCGCAGGCGCCCAGCAGGGCGTCGCAGACCGCATGCAGCAGCACGTCGCCGTCGGAGTGGGCGATGAAGCCGCGGTCGAAGGGGATGGCGACGCCGCCGACCATCAGGTGGTCGCCCTCGCCGAAGCGGTGGACATCGAAGCCGTGGCCGATTCGCATCATGCGCGTTTCATGCTCCCTTCATGCTCCCTTCGTCCCGCACGGGGACGCCTCGGGGTGGGTCGCCGAGGAATTCTGGGCGGCCAGTGCCTGGGCCGACAGCACCAGCTCGGCCAGGGCCAGGTCCTCGGGGTGGGTAATCTTGAGGTTGTCGCGACGCCCGCTGACCAGCCGCGGCGCAAGGCCTGCCGCCTCCACCGCCGAGGCCTCGTCGGTGATGGTGACGCCTTGGGCCAGCGCATCCTTCAGGGCGCGGCGCAGCAGGCCATGGCGGAAGCCCTGGGGCGTATAGGCATGCCAGAGCCCCTCGCGGGACTCGGTGGCCCGCACCCGCCCGACGCCGTCGTCGCGCTTCATGGTATCGGCCACCGGGGCCGCCAGCAGCCCGCCCACGGGGTCGTCGGCGATGGCCGCCACCAGCCGCCTCAGGTCGTCGACGGTGACGCAGGGCCGGGCGACGTCATGGACCAGCACCAGATCGTCCTCTTCGGCCTCCGGGGCGATGGCCTCCAGGGCGTTGACCACCGAGTCGACCCGCTCGGCCCCGCCCGGCGTCCGCCGCCAGTCGGCGAAGGGCACCCAGGCCGGGTCGAAGTGGCCATCGTCGGCGTCCAGGCAGAGGCAGAGCCGGGCCTCGGGGAAGGCCGCGTGGAGGCGCGCCAGGGTGCGGGCCAGCACCGGCAGGCCGGCCAGCGGCAGGTACTGCTTGGGGCGGTCGGCGCCCATGCGTCGCCCCTGCCCTGCGGCGGGTACCACCAGCCACAGGCGGCCGCTCACTGGCCTCCCTCCGCGCCGGGTGCCGGCGTGCCCAGCAGGCCGGCATTGACCTCGATGCCGGTGGTCTCCACCGCGACGCCGGGCACCCAGAAGAACTGCTCGTCGCTGCGCACCATGCCGATGTCGCTGCGGGCCCGCTCCTCGATGGCGTCGAGGCCAGTCTTGAGGTCCACCACCTCGGCGGCCAGGCGTGCATTGCGGTCGCGCAGCGGCTGGTTCTCCTCCTCCAGCACGGCCACGCGCTGGCGCACCTCGGCGAGCTCGCGCATGCCGCCCTCGCCGAGCCACAGCCGGTACTGCAGCAGCGCGAGCAGGATGATGAGCACGATGGCCAGCCACTTGAGCATGCAGGGAGTCCGTCTCGAGGTTGTCGATGGCGGGCATTATGCCAGTTTCGCCGCCCGCCGGCAGGGTCTCGACGGCAATGGCCCAGGCACCAGGCGGCGACCCGGGGCCGGCGGCGGCGCCGTCAGTCCTCCCGGAAGGGCAGCGCGGCCTCGGCCGCCCGGCAGTAGGCCTCGACGTGGCCCCGCTCCTCGGCGCAGAAGCGCGACACGGCGTCGCGCAGGCGCGGGTCGGCGATATGGTGCAGCGAGGTGAGCCGCCGCGGGGCGAAGCCCCGGGAGAGCTTGTGCTCGCCCTGGGTCCCGGGGTCGAAGAGGGTCAGCCCGCGCGCCAGGCAGTGCTCGATGCCCTGGTAGTAGCAGGCCTCGAAGTGCAGGCAGTCGGCCAGCACCTCGCTGCCCCAGTAGCGCCCATAGAGGGTACGCGCGCCCTGCAGGCAGAGCGCGGCGGCCACCGGGACACCCTCGCGGCGGGCCTGGATCAGCAGCAGCGCCTCGGGCAGGGTGCGGCGCAGGCGCTCGAAGAAGTCGAGGCCGAGGTAGCCGTGGCGGCCGCGCTCCAGGTAGGTGATCTCGTAGCAGCGGAAGAAGTGGGCGACCGCCCCCGCGTCGATGGCCTCGCCCTCCAGGCGGTGCAGGGTCAGGCCCTGGTCGGCCACCAGGCGCCGTTCGCGGCGGATCGCCTTGCGCCGTTTCGCGGTCAGGGCGGCCAGGAAGCCCTCGAAGTCGCCGTAGCCGCGATCCTGCCACTGGAACTGCACGCCCTGGCGTGCCAGCAGGGACGGACAGGCCGCCTGCCAGGCCTCGACCTCGGCCGGCTCGGCAAACAGCAGGTGCCAGCTCGACAGCGCACTGGCCTCCCAGGCCTCGGCCAGCACCCGGCGGGCGGCCAGGGGGTCGAGGTGCGGTGCCAGGGCCAGGCGCGGCCCGGGTGCCGGGGTGAAGGGGATCGCCGAGAGCCCCTTGGGGTAGTAGTCGCCCCCGGCGCGCCCCCAGGCCTCGGCCCAGCCCCAGTCGAAGACGTATTCGCCGAAGGAGTGGTGCTTGTGGTAGTGCGGCAAGATGCCGACCAGCGCCTCGCCCTGCCAGAGGGTCAGGTGGCGCGGCACCCAGCCGGTGGCGGGGCACACCGCCCCGCTCGCTTCCAGGGCATGCAGGAACTCGTGGCGCAGGAAGGGGTGGTCATCGCCGACCAGCGCATTCCAGGCCGCGGCCGGCACCGCCTCGATGGCGGACACTTCGCTCAGGACCAGTTCCGACATGGGGACTCCCGGGGAATAGAGGGGGCAGCGGCTGACAAGCCACCGGCATTGCGCCTACATTGTGCGCAGACCCTTCCACCGATGCCACCACTGACCAGGGAGACGCGCATGGCCGACGCCCGCGCCCTGCAGGCGCGCCTGGACCAGCAGCGCCACGCCTTCGCCGCCGAGCCCTACCCCTCGGCGGCGACCCGTCGCGACCGCCTCGCCCGGCTGGCGAGCATGACCCGCCACCACCGCGACGAGATCAGCCAGGCGATCCGCCAGGACTTCGGCCACCGCGCCGAGGCCGAGACGCGCCTGGCGGAGGTCGTCCCGCTGCTGATGGCCATCCGCCACACCCGGCGCCACCTGAAGCGCTGGATGGCGCCGCGCCGTGTCGCGGTGCCCTGGCGGCTGCTGCCGGGCCGGGCGCGCATCCACCGCCAGCCGCTGGGGATCGTGGGCATCATCGCCCCGGCCAACTACCCCTGGAGCCTGGCACTGATGCCGGCGGTGGATGCCCTGGCCGCCGGCAACCGGGTGATGATCAAGCCCAGCGAGCAGACTCCCACCACCAGTGCCCTGCTGGCCCGGCTGGTCGAGCGCTATTTCACGCCCGAGGAGCTGCACGTGGCCACCGGCGATGCCGACACCGCTCGGGCCTTCGCCGCCCTGCCCTTCGATCACCTGCTGTTCACCGGCAGCCCTCGGATCGGCCGCGAGGTGGCCCATGCCGCGGCGGCCAACCTGACGCCGGTCACCCTGGAGCTAGGCGGCAAGGCCCCGGCCATCGTCGCCGAGGATGCCGACCTGGCGCATGCCGCCCGGCGCATCGCCTTCGGCAAGTGGCTCAACGCCGGCCGGACCTGCATCGCCCCGGACCATGTGCTGGTCGATGCGGCACGCCTGCCGGCCTTCATCGAGGCGATCCGCGAGGTGGTCAAGGAATTCTATCCCCGGGGCACCGCCAGCGACGACTACTCGGCAGTGCCCGGCGACGCGGCGCGTCGTCGTCTGGAGGACCTGCTCGACGAGGCCCGCGACCACGGCTGCCGGGTGATCGAGCTCGGCGAACGGCTGGAACTTAGCCATGGCACCAAGCTGCCGCCCACCCTGGTGGTCGACCCCACCGCGAACCTGGCGATCATGCGGGAGGAGGTCTTCGGCCCCTGGCTGCCGGTGATCGGCGTGCGCGACTTCGACGCCGCCCTGGCCCGGGTTGCCGAGGGGCCACGACCCCTGGCGCTCTACGCCTTCACTGACGACCCCGCCCGCCGACGGCGCCTGCTGGAGCAGACCCGCTCGGGGGGCGTGGTCTTCAACGACACCCTGTGGCACTACGTGGTGCCCGCCCTGCCCTTCGGCGGCATCGGCGAGAGCGGCATGGGGGCCTACCAGGGCGAGACCGGCTTTCTGCGCTTCACCCACCAGCGCAGCGTCTTCCTGCAGGCCCGCCACAACGCCGTGGGGCTGCTCGACCCGCCCTGGCGTCGCTGGTGGCTGCGCCTGCTGGGCCTGTGAGCCGGTCGCTCGGCTCCAAAAATTGCGGTAATAAAACTACAAATATTGCCGGCCACCGGGTAGCATGGCCGAATAACCGGACGCTTTATTGGTAAGTTTACAAGACACCCGACACTCGATTCCGAGGTGACCCATGGCCAGCACGACCCCCGCCCTCAACCCTACCGTCGCCGACGTCACCCGCCGCATCCGCCAGCGCTCCGCCGAGCGCCGCGCCCTCTACGAGAGCCGCATGGCCGACCAGCACCGCCGCGGCGTGCACCGAGGCGAGCTCTCCTGCGGCAACCTGGCCCACGGCTTCGCGGCCTGCGGCGAGACGGACAAGAACTCGCTGAAGCTGATGAATTCGGCCAACCTCGGCATCATCTCCGCCTACAACGACATGCTCTCGGCCCACCAGCCGCTGGAGACCTTCCCCGAGACCATCAAGGCCGCCGCCCGCGCCATGGGCTCCACCGCCCAGTTCGCCGGCGGCGTGCCGGCCATGTGCGACGGCGTCACCCAGGGCCAGCCGGGCATGGAGCTCTCGCTGTTCTCCCGCGACGTCATCGCCATGGCCACCGCCGTGGGCCTCTCCCACAACATGTTCGACGCCGCGCTCTACCTCGGCGTGTGCGACAAGATCGTCCCGGGGCTGTTCATCGCCGCGGCCCGCTTCGGCCACCTGCCGGCCATGTTCGTGCCGGCGGGCCCCATGCCCAGCGGCCTGCCCAACAAGGAGAAGGCGCGCATCCGCCAGCTCTTCGCCGAGGGCAAGGCGAGCCGCGAGGACCTGCTCGAGGCCGAATCACAGTCCTACCACAGCCCGGGCACCTGCACCTTCTACGGCACCGCCAACTCCAACCAGCTGATGATGGAGATGATGGGCCTGCACCTGCCGGGCACCTCCTTCGTCAACCCCGGCACAGAGATGCGCGAGGCGCTGACCCGCTTCGCCACCGAGCAGGCGGTCCGCAATACCGAGCCCGGCGGCGACTACCGCCCCTTCTACAAGCAGATCGACGAGCGCGCCATCGTCAATGCCATCGTCGGCCTGCTCGCCTCCGGCGGCTCGACCAACCACACCCTGCACCTGGTGGCCATGGCCGCCGCCGCCGGCCTCACCATCACCTGGGAGGACTTCACCGACCTCTCCGCGGTAACGCCGAGCCTGATGCAGGTCTATCCCAACGGCCAGGCCGACATCAACCACTTCCAGGCCGCCGGCGGCATGAGCTACCTGTTCCGCGAGCTGCTCGCGGCGGGCCTGATCCACGGTGACATCCCCACGGTGTTCGGCACCGACCTCACCGCCTATACCCGGGAGCCCTTCCTGGAGGAAGGCAAGCTGACGTGGCGCGAAGGCCCCGAGAAGAGCCTCGACGAGGAGGTGCTGCGCGGCGTGGCGGCGCCCTTCGCCCCCACCGGCGGGCTCACCGTGGTGGACGGCAACCTGGGCCGCGGGGTGATCAAGGTCTCGGCGGTGAAGGCCGAGCACCGCGTGGTCGAGGCGCCGATCCGCATCTTCGAGGACCAGAACGACCTCAAGGGGGCCTTCGAGGCCGGCGACCTGGACCGCGACGTGATCGCTGTGGTGCGCTTCCAGGGCCCCAAGGCCAACGGCATGCCCGAGCTGCACAAGCTGACCCCCTACCTCGGCGTGCTGCAGGATCGGGGCCACAAGGTGGCGCTGGTCACCGACGGGCGCATGTCCGGCGCCTCCGGCAAGGTCCCGGCGGCCATCCATATCAGCCCCGAGGCGCTGGACGGCGGACCGCTCGCCAAGCTGCGCGACGGCGACATCGTGCGCCTGGATGCCGACAGCGGCAGCCTCGAGGTCAAGATCGACGCCCATGAGTGGGCCGAGCGCGAGCTGCGCGTCGGCGATCTGGACCACTACCACGTGGGCCTGGGACGCGAGCTGTTCGGCGGCTTCCGCCACCTGGCCATGCGCGGCGAGGAGGGGGCCGGGGTATTCGGCGGCTTCGAGGCCGACGACCTGGCGCGCCAGGAGGGCCAGATCCACGACGAGGACGCCTGAGCCACTGCGAGAACAGGAGCACCGCAGTTGCACAGCGAGAAGTGCCGGGGACAGGTCGAAAAGGGCGCTTGTCACCGGAAAAGCTTCGAGCGATTGCCATCTGCACCTCCCCTGTCGGCCAGAAGGAATGAATTGACGATGACCAGACCCGCACTCATCGGCGATATCGGCGGGACCAATGCGCGCTTCGCCCTGGTGACGCCGGACACCTTCGCGCCTCGTGAGATCCTGAGCCTGCCCTGTGCCGACTACCCGGGCCTGGTCGAGGCGGTGCGCGACTACCTGGGCCGGGTCGGCGCGGTGGGCGATGGCGCCCCCCGCGAGGCCTGCCTGGCCTTCGCCTGCCCGATCCGCGGCGACCGGGTGAGCATGACCAACAACCACTGGACCTTCTCCCGAGAGGAAGTCCGGCAGACGCTGGGGCTCGACCTCTTCAAGGTCATCAACGACTTCACCGCCCAGGCGCTGGGCGTGCCCCATGTGGGTGACGACGACCTGGTGGACGTGCAGCGCGGCGAGGCGGTTCCCCACGCCGCCCGGCTGGTGATCGGCCCGGGGACCGGGCTGGGCGTGGCCGGGCTCTTCCCGGGGCGGCACGCCTGGATCCCGCTGGCCACCGAGGGCGGCCACGTGACCTTCGCGCCCACCGACGAGCGCGAGCAGAACCTGCTGCGGCACTTCCGCAACCGCTACGGCCGTGTCTCGGTGGAGCGCATCCTCTGTGGCCAGGGGCTGCTCGACCTCTACCTGGCCCACTGCTCGCTGAAGGGCGCCCCGCCGCGCCATGCAAGCCCCGCCGAGGTCACCCGGGCGGCGGCGGGCGGCGACGGCGTGGCCCGTGATACCCTGCTGCGGTTCCTGAAGATCCTCGGCGACGTCTGCGGCGATGCCGCCCTGACCATGGGAGCCCGCGGCGGGGTCGCCCTGTGCGGCGGCATCCTCCCGCGGCTGCTGGAGTGGCTGCCCGAGAGCCGCTTCCTCGAGGCCTTTACCGCCAAGGGACGCATGAGCGCCTATACCCGGGCCATCCCGGTCCAGGTGGTCACCGCGCCCTGGACGGGCCTGCTGGGCGCCGCCGAGGCCCTGCACAATGAAGAGGTCGAGTAACTCGACGGAGAGGAGATCGAATGATTCCCGAATCGCTTGCCCGGCTGGTCGAGGAGACTCGTGGTCAGCGCCGTGCCGAGTGGGCCGGCCGCGAGGTATGGCTGGCCAACGAGGCCTGGGGGCAGCTGGCGGTCTCGCTGCAGGGCGCGCAGGTCCTGCATTTTCGCCCCGCGGGAGCTGACGGCGGCTGGCTCTGGGTAACGCCCACGCCCCAGGCCCTGCCGGGGGCGATCCGCGGCGGCATCCCGCTTTGCTGGCCCTGGTTCGCCGACGAGAACACCGCCGACGAGTCCCCGGATCGCTCCGGCCCGATGCATGGCCCGGCACGCAAGGCCCCGTGGCGGCTCGACGCCGTGGACGAGCACGAGGAGGGCGTGGAGCTGCACCTCTCGCCCGAGGAGCGCCTGCATGGCCAGCTGGTGCCGCGCGCGGTGGTCCAGGCCAACGCCCGGCGCCTGCACGTGGAGCTGATCACCGAGCATGTCGGGGAGACGCCGGTGAAGATCACCGGGGCCCTGCACAGCTACCTGGCGGTGGGCAATGCCTTCGCCTGCCGGGTCGAGGGCCTGGCCGGCGCCACCTACCTGGACAAGCTAGCCGACTTCGCCGAGCGCGACCAGCAGGGCGAGCTGGGCGTGCGCGGGCCGCTCGACCGCATCTACCGCAGCAATGCCGAGCTGTGCCTCGACGACGGCACCCGCCGCCTGAGGATCGCCCGCCAGGGCAGCGACTCCGCCGTGGTCTGGCATCCCGGCGACGCGCCCCCCGGGGACACCTCGATCGAAGCCGCCCGTCACTTCCTGTGCGTCGAGTCGGCCAACACCCGGCTCGACCCGGTGTGGCTGGTCCCCGGCGCCCAGCACCTGCTGGGCACCACCCTGAGCCGTGATGAGGGAGCGACCCCATGACCCCCGTGATCAGCTTCGGCGAGGCCCTCGTCGACCTGCTTTCCAGCCGCCTCGGCGACACGCCGGATGGCCCAACGGACGGCCCGGAGACCTTCACCCCCTATGCCGGCGGCGCCCCCGCCAACGTGGCCGTGGCCTGCGCCCGCCTGGGCGTGCCCAGCCGCTTCCTCGGCATGCTCGGCGAGGACCACTTCGGGGATTTCCTGGCCGCCGAGCTGGCCGCCCATGGCGTGGACACCTCCGGCGTGGTGCGTACCCGCGAGGCACGCACGGCGCTGGCCTTCGTCTCCCGCGACGCCGAGGGCGAGCGCACCTTCGACTTCTACCGCCCGCCGGCCGCGGACCTCCTCTATCGCCTGGAGCACCTGCCGGCCGGCGTCTTCGCCGAGCCGGCCATCGTGCACTTCTGCAGCAACAGCCTGACCGAGCCGGAGATCGCCGAGACCACCCTGGCCATGGCCGAGATGGCCCGCCGCGCCGGTTGCCTGGTGAGCGTGGATGCCAACCTGCGCCACAACCTCTGGGAAGGCGGGGCCGCCGACATCAGCCTGGTCACCCGGCTGCTCGACGCCGCCGACCTGATCAAGCTCTCGACGGAGGAGCTCGACGACCTGCGCGCCGACCACCCCCGGGAGGGCTGGCTAGCCGAACGCTTCGCCGCCGGGGTCAGGGTCGCGGTGATCACGGACGGCCCGGGCGAGGTGATGCTGAAGGGGGTCGGGCTGGACGAGCGAATCACGCCACCCCGGGTCGAGGCAGTGGACACCACGGCGGGCGGCGACGCCTTCATCGGCGGCCTGCTCGCCGAGCTCGCCGAGTACACCGCCGACAAGGGCCTCGACGGCGACTGGCACCGGGACACGGCCTTCCTGCGCCGCGCCGTGGAGATCGCCAGTCGCTGCGGCGCCCACGCCGTGACGCGCCCGGGGGCCTACGCCGCCCTGCCGGATCGCGACGACCTGGCGCGCCTGCGCACCTGAGCCCCTCGAAACGTCTCCCTTACCCCGGGCCGGCCCTGCCGGCCCGGGGTTTTCGCGTGTTCGCCCAGGGCCCCGAGCCAAAAAAGCCCCGGCGGGGCCGGGGCAAGGGACAGCTACCAGCTGTCGAGAGAGCACAGGGTTGCCGACGGGGGCAAAGCGGTCAGTGGTGGAAGCGCTCAGCCGCCTCGCGGGCCAGCGAGCGGATGGCGTCCCAGTCCTCGGCGTCGATCAGCGACTTCGGCGTGAGCCAGGAGCCCCCCACACACATCACGTTCTTGAGCGCCAGGTAGTCCTCGGCATTGTTGATGCCGATCCCGCCGGTGGGGCAGAAGCGCGCCTCGGGGATCGGGCCGGCGAAGGCCTTGAGGGCCTTGACGCCGCCGCTGGCCTCGGCGGGGAAAAACTTGAAGCGGCGATAGCCGTACTGCCAGCCGGTCATCAGCTCGGAGACGGTCGCCACCCCCGGCAGCATCGGCACCGGGCTGGTGACCCCGTAGCGGTAGAGCGCCTCGGTGGTGCCGGGTGTCACCACGAAGTCGGCCCCCACCTCCTCGGCCTGGCGATACTGGGCCGGCGTCAGCACCGTGCCCACGCCGATGCTGGCCTGGGGCAGCGCCTCCTTGATGCGCTTGATCGCCTCCAGGGCACAATCGGTGCGCAGGGTGATCTCCAGCACGGAGAGGCCGCCCTCGAAGAGGGCACGGGCCAGGGGCACGGCATCCTCGATGCGCTGGATGGCCAGCACCGGGATCACCTCGGCCTTGAGACAGATGCTGTCCAGTTCGGTGGTGCGGGTCGAGGGCAGCTGCTTTTCGATGGTCATAACGGTCTCCAGAAGCTCAGGGGGCCCAGTAGGTGGCCAGCGGACAGGCCAGGAAGGCGCGGATCGGCAGTTCGCGGACGTCGTCGCCGGACAGCGCCCGGGCCAGCACGGCGCGCTTGTCGCCGCCGGTGATGTGCAGCACGTGACGGCGGGCCTGGTGCAGTCGGTCGGCGCTGAGGGTGACGCGCGGCTGGGGCTGGCTCGGCGTGCGCACCGCCACCGCCGGGGCCTCGGTGGAAAGCGCCAGGGCCAGTTCCTGGCTGTCGGGGAACAGCGAGGCGGTGTGGCCGTCACCGCCCATGCCGAGGATCACCACGCTGGCCGGCCAGGCCAGCCCGGCGACCCGTTCGGCCACCGCCGCCGCGCCCTGCTCGGGAGTCGCATCGGCGGTGGTCAGCGGCACGAAGGTGGCGGCGGCGGCCGGCCCCTGCAGCAGGTGCTCGCGAACCAGGCGGGCATTGCTGTCCTCGGCGTCCTCGGCCACCCAGCGCTCGTCGGCGAGGGTCACCTGGACGCGCTCCCAGGGCAGCTCGCAGGCCGCCAGGGCCGCGAAGAAGGGCACCGGTGTGGAGCCGCCCGAGACCACCAGCAGGGCCTGGTCGTGGGTCGCCAGGTCGGCGCGCAGCGCCTCGGCCACGGCCTCGGCCAGCTGCCGGGAGAGCTGTTCGCGTGGCGACGGTGTCGTGTCGGTCATGTCAGTAGTCCTCGTACCAGCTGCGGCCGTCCCGGGTGATCATGGCGGTCTTGAGAGAGCCGCCACCGGGCCCCGGGGGCCGCTCGCCATGCCTCAGTAATCTTCATACCAGCTGCGCCCATCCCGGGTGATCATGGCGGTCTTGAGAGAGCCGCCACCGGGCCCCGGGGGCCGCTCGCCGTGCCTCAGTAGTCTTCATACCAGCTGCGCCCATCCTGGGTGATCATGGCGGTCTTGAGAGAGCCACCACCGGGCCCCGGGGGCCGCTCGCCACGCCTCAGTAGTCTTCATACCAGCTGCGCCCATCCTGGGTGATCATGGCGATGGACGCCACGGGCCCCCAGGAGCCGGCCGGATAGCGCCGGGGCGGCTCGTCGCGGTCGGCCCAGGCGGCGACCAGGCTGTCGCACCACTGCCAGGCGTGCTCGACCTCGTCGCGGCGAACGAAGAGGTACTGCTGCCCCTTCATGACCTCGAGCAGCAGCCGCTCGTAGGCGTCCGGGATGCGGGTCTTGGGGAAGGCGCTATTGAAGTCCAGGTGCAGCGGGCCGCGGCGCAGGCGCATGCCCTTGTCCAGGCCGCTGTCCTTGGTCAGCACCTCCAGGGCGATGCCCTCCTCCGGCTGCAGGCGGATCACCAGCTTGTTGGCGGCCAGCCCGCGCTGGTCGGGGTCGAAGATGTAGTGCGGCTGCTGGCGGAAATGGATGATGATCTGCGAGAGCTTCTCCGGCATGCGCTTGCCGGTGCGCAGATAGAAGGGCACCCCGGCCCAGCGCCAGTTGGCCACGCCGGTCTTCATGGCCACGAAGGTCTCGGTATGGCTCTCGGTGTTGGCCCCCTCCTCCTCCAGGTAGCCCGGCACGGCCTGGCCATCCGTGGTGCCGGCCATGTACTGGCCTCGCACCACGTCGCGGCCCAGCATGTCGTCGGTGAAGGGCCTGAGCGCCTTGAGCACCTTGACCTTCTCGTCGCGGATGGCGTCGGCATCCAGGTTGGCCGGCGGGTCCATGGCGATCAGGCAGACCAGCTGCAGCAGGTGGTTCTGCACCATGTCGCGCAGCTGGCCGGCCTCGTCGAAGTAGCCCCAGCGCCCCTCGATGCCGACCTTCTCGGCCACGGTGATCTCCACGTGGGAAATGTGGTTCTGGTTCCACTGGGTGCCGAACAGCGGGTTGGCGAAGCGCAGCGCGATGAGGTTCTGCACTGTCTCCTTGCCCAGGTAGTGGTCGATGCGGTACACCCGTGACTCGGGAAAGACCGCACCGATGGCGTCGTTGATCTCGGCGGAGGAGTCGAGGTCGAAGCCGATGGGCTTCTCGACCACCACCCGGCTCTGCTCGTCGAGGCTGCCGCTGGACTCGAGGTGGCGGCAGATGTCGCCGTAGATCTTGGCCCCCACCGAGAGGTAGACCACCATGGGGCGCAGCAGGCCCTGCTGGCGCCACTCGCGGATGCCGGCGTAACCTTCGGGCTCGGTGAAGTCGAGCTGCAGGAAGTCCAGGCGGGCCAGGAAGCGCTTGAGCACCGACCGGTCGAGCTCCTCGGCCTTGACGTGGGTCTTGAGCGCCGTCTCGACCCGGGCCTGGAAGGCCTCGCGGTCGAGCTCCTGGCGCGCCAGGCCCAGCAGGCGGGTGCTGGCGTCCAGCAGGCCCTCGCGGTCGAGCTGGTAGAGCGCCGGATAGAGCTTGCGCTGGGCCAGGTCGCCCAGGGCACCAAACAGCGCCAGGTCGATTTCCGTGCTGCCGACGTCGGTGGGCCTGGCCTCGCCGGCTCGATTGCGTTGTCTCATGTCCGCCCCATCTGGTTAACTTACCTAAAAAATAGCGCATTCAGGCCAAGGCTTGCAAACTATTTATGTAAGTTTACAACATTGTTTGGTGACCCTTGCCGGATCCCCGGTTACCGCCTTTGCGCATGCCCCAGCATAGCCAGCATAATGTAGTTAAATCACTACATCACCCGTGTTTCATCCCCGCGCCGCCGATGGCGCCCCGTCGTCACGGAGACTTCATTGCCCATGGTCCGACACGATCTGCTCGACCGCATCCGCCGGCAGCTCGACGAGCTCAACCGTTCCGAACGCAAGGTGGCCGACGTCATCCTGGCCGACCCGGCCTCGGCCACCAGCATGAGCATCGCCACCCTGGCCCAGCTGGCCTCGGTCAGCGAGCCCACGGTCAACCGCTTCTGCCGCAGCTTCGAGGCCAAGGGCTACCCGGACTTCAAGATCAAGCTGGCCCAGAGCCTGGCCGGCGGCACCCCCTACGTCAGCCAGGCGGTGGAACCCGGCGACTCCGCCACCGAGTACACCAACAAGATCTTCGGAGCCACCATCGCCGCCCTGGATCTGGCCCGCCGCGAGGTGGCCCCGGAGCGCATCGAGCGCGTGGTCGACTACCTGATCCAGGCCAGGCAGCTGCACTTCTTCGGCCTGGGGGCCTCCGGGGCGGTGGCCCAGGATGCCCAGCACAAGTTCTTCCGCTTCAACCTGCCGGTCACCGCCTATGTAGACGTGCTGATGCAGCGCATGGTGGCGGCCGCATGCCACACCGGTGACGTGGTGGTGATGCTCTCCTGGACCGGGCGCACCCGGGACCTGGTGGACATCGCGCGACTGGCACGGGAGAACGGCGCCGTGGTGCTCGGCATCACCGCTCCCGACTCGCCGCTGGCCGCTGAGTGCACCGAGACCCTGGAGGTCGCCACGCCGGAGGACACCGACTACTACATGCCGATGACCTCGCGGATGATCCAGCTGGCGCTGATCGATGTCCTGGCCACCGGGGTGACCCTGCGCCGCGGCGAGGACTTCCTGCCCCACCTCAAGAAGATCAAGGACAGCCTGCAGGCGACACGCTACCCCGCCGGCGGGCGCGACGACCAGCCCTGAGACGCCCCCCGACTTGCCAGGCCGGCGCCGAGCCACAACAATGGCCAGCCTATCGCCCACCAAGGAGACCGAGATGCGCTGGCTTGCCGCTTCCACCGCCGCCCTGGCCCTGTTCGCCCAGGGTGTCGCCGCCGACACCTTCCGCTTCACCGCCATTCCCGACGAGGACCAGTCGCGGCTGGTCGAGCGCTTCTCCAAGGTCGCGGACTACCTCCAGGAGCGCCTCGATGTCGAGGTGGAGTACGTGCCGGTGAAGTCCTATGGCGCCACGGTCACCGCCTTTCGCAACGACCAGGTCCAGCTGGCCTGGTTCGGCGGCCTCTCCGGGGTCCAGGCGCGTCGCCTGGTATCGGGCTCCGTCGCCGTGGCCCAGGGCAGCGAGGATGCCGAGTTCCAGAGCTACCTGATCGCCCACCGCTCCACCGGCCTCGAGCGGGCCGAGGAGCTGCCCGACGCCATCGAGGGCATGAGCCTGACCTTCGGCTCGCGCACCTCCACCTCGGGACGCCTGATGCCCGAGCACTTCCTGCGCCAGCGCTTCGGCGAGGCCCCCGAGGAGCTCTTCTCGCGGGTCGGCTACTCCGGCGACCACTCGCGCACCATCGCCCTGGTGGAAGCCGGCACCTGGGACCTGGGCGCGGTCAACTACACCGTCTGGGAAGCGGCGGTGGCGGACGGCCGGGTGGATACCGACAAGGTCGAGGTGATCTGGGCCACCCCGCCCTACCCGGACTACAACTGGACCCTGCGCGGCGACGTCGATGCGCGGTTCGGCGAGGGCTTCACCGAGAAGGTCCGCGCGGCCCTGCTCGAGATGGACGACCCCGAGCTGCTGGCGAGCTTCCCCCGCGAGGGCTTCATCCCCGCCGACAACGCCCTCTACGCCCCCATCGAGGACGTCGCCGAAGAGCTCGGTCTGCTGCGCTGATGGGCGAGCCCCGCGACACCCTGGTCTCGCTGAACGGCGTCGACCTGGGCCATGGCGACCGGGTGGTGCTGCCGGGACTGCACCTCGGCCTGCAGCGCGGCGAGCGCGTCGCCCTGCTCGGCCCCAGCGGGGGCGGCAAGTCCACCCTGCTCGGCGCCCTGCGCCGGCGCCTGGGCGACAGCGCCGCCTGGTGCCCCCAGCAGCATGGCCTGGTGCCCCAGCTGGCGGTCTATCACAACGTCTACATGGGCCGGCTGGCCGAGCACTCGGCGCTGGCCAACCTGTGGAACCTGGTGCGCCCACTGGCCGGCCCCTGGCGCCAGGTCGCCGAGCTCTGTGACGAGCTGGGCCTTGAGGGGCTGATGCGCCGTCCCGTCGCCCAGCTCTCCGGGGGCCAGCGCCAGCGGGTCGCCATTGCCCGCGCCCTCTACCAGCAGCGGGCGCTGTTCCTCGGCGACGAGCCGGTGGCCAGCGTCGACCCCCACCAGGCATTGCGCCTGCTGGCGCTGATCGACCAACGCCACGCCACCTCGGTGGTCGCCCTCCATCAGCGGGAGCTGGCCCTCAGCCACTTCGACCGGGTATGGGGCCTGCGTGACGGCCGGTTGGTGATCGATGCCCCGGCTAGCGAACTGAGCCTGGCGGACCTGGACGGCCTCTATCCCGACGCCGATGGCCAGACGGGAGACGCCGTCGACCGGGGCCGGCCATGACCCAGGCCCACTCTCGCACCGGGGTGCCCCGTCCGGGCTGGCTGGGAGGCCAGAGCCCCGGCGTGCGCCTGGCGCGCCACAGCCTGACCCTGGTCGCCCTGGCGGTGGTGCTGGTGCCCTTCGCCGACCTGGCGGTGCTGACCCGCGACCCCTGGGCGGAGCTCGGGCGCATGGCCCGGGGTCTGGCCTGGCCCGCCTGGGGGGCGCTGGAGTCACCGCTGGAAGCGCTGGGACTCACCGTGGCCGTGGCCCTGTGGGGAACGCTCGGCGGGATGGTGCTGGGCTTCCCGCTGGCCCTGCTGTTCGCCCGCTCGCGGCTGGTGCGCGCCGGCTGCGCCTTCGTGCGGGCGATCCACGAGCTGTTCTGGGCGCTGCTCTTCCTGCAGGTGTTCGGCCTCTCCGCCGCCACGGCCCTGATGGCCCTGGCGATTCCCTATGCCGGCATCTTCGCCAAGGTCTATGCCGAGATCCTCGAACAGATCCCCGGCGCACCGCGCGACGCCCTGCCGCCGGGGGGCGGGCGATTGTCGCGCTTCGTCTATGCCGAACTGCCGCTGGCCTGGGGCCGGCTCGCCGCCTACACCCGCTATCGCTTCGAGTGCGCGCTGCGCGCCAGCGTGCTGCTGGGCTTCGTCGGCCTGCCGACCCTGGGCTTCCAGCTCGAGACCGCCTTCCGCGAGGGACGCTACCACGAGGCCGGGGCCCTGCTGTGGCTCTTCTACCTGCTGATCGCCAGCCTGCCCTGGTGGGGCCACCGGCGGCTGATGCCGCTGCTGGCGCTCGGCGGTGCCTTGCTGCTGGGCCCCTGGCCGGCCTTGGAAGGCGGCCTGCTGTGGCGTTTCGTCAGCCAGGACATCTGGCCGCCGGCGCTGCTCGAGGGCGACTGGCGCGGCCTTATCGAGTGGCTGGGCCGCATCCCCGACCTGGGCCCGGCCATCGGCAACACCCTGCTGCTCGGCCTGCTCGGCAGCGTGGGGGCCCTGCTGGTCGCCCTGGCGCTGTGGCCGCTGGCCTGCCGCCACTTCGGCAACCCGTTGACCCGGCTGGCCGGACGGGGCCTGCTGGTCTTCCTGCGCTCGACGCCGGAACTGATGCTGGCCTTCTTCTTCCTGCTGCTGCTGGGGCCGTCGCTGCTGCCCGCCTGGCTGGCGCTGGCGCTGCACAACGGCGCGCTGATCGCCTTCCTGGTGGCACGCCATGCGGATGCCATCACCCCCGGCATGCCGGGGGTGAACGCCTCGGGGCGGCTGGCCTACGAGCTGCTGCCGCGGCTCTATCCGGGCATGCTGGCCCTGCTCTACTACCGTGCCGAGGTGATCCTGCGCGAGACGGCCATCCTGGGCATGCTGGGGGTGGCCACCCTGGGCTACTACATCGATGCGAACTTCGAGTACCTGCTGTTCGACGTGGCCTTCTTCCTGCTGCTGGTCACCGCGGCCCTCAACATCGCCGTGGACGCCCTCTCGCGACGCCTCAGGCCTCGGGAGACCGCCATCATCGACGACCCCTGCCAGCGCTAGGGTTGTCGGTGGCTAGCGGCCCGGCACCAGGGCGGTGACGGTGATCTCCACCTTCAGCTCGTCGGCGGGCATGGGCGCGCAGACGCAGGTGCGCGCCGGCGCATGGCCGGTGGGCACCCAGGCATCCCAGACGGCGTTCATGGCGGCGACATCGTGGCCGTCCTTGAGGTAGATGGTCGCCGAGAGCAGATGCTCCCGGTCGGAGCCGATCTCGGCGAGCAGGCCATCGAGGCGTTCGAGCATGCTCTCGGTCTGCTCGGTGATATCGCCGTGGCGGGCCTCGGGGCCGGCCACCTGGCCGCACAGCCAGGCCATGCCGTTATGAATCACCGCGCGGCTCATGCGCGCCTTGGTGTCGTGTCGCTCGATGCTCATCGTGGTCGCTCTCCGTTGGTCAGGTTGCTGCCGTGTCGCGCTCGGGCGTCACTCGGCGCAATCGATGCACTTCAGCACCAGGGGATCGCCTTCCAGGCGCCTGGCGCCGATCCATTCACCGCACTCGATGCACTCGCCATACTCGCCCTTCTCGATGCGCGCGAGGGCCCCCGTGATGCGCCGCAGCGCCAGCTGGCGACGCTGCTCCTCGGCGTTGGCCATGGCCTGCCCCTGCATGGCATCCATGCGCGACAGGCGCCCCACCGAGGTCTGGTCCAGCATCACGGTGTCGCGGGAGTCGCGGCTGGCGTCGCTCTGCTCGAGCAGTTCGGCGCGCAGCGCGTGCAAGCGCCTCACCACGGCGTCCATCTCCAGCTCAGGGTGGTTCATCATCGCCTCCACTTGCGGAAACTTTGAATCAGCCCGGCACGCCACCGCATGCACTCAAGCTGATATCCTAGGTCGCTTTCACCGGCAGGGCCGCCATGGCTCCATCTTGCCACCGCGCTCCTGCCGTCGCACTCCCGTCTTGCCATCCAACACGCACCGGAGGTCACCATGGGTTACCGCACCCTGCTGCGGGATCATCGCGGGCTATTGGGCATCGCCTTCCTGGCGATGTTCACCTCGAGCCTCGGTCAGAGCTTCTTCATCGGCCTCTTCCAGGCGCCGATCAGCACGCACCTGGGACTCTCCGCCGGGCAGTTCGGCACCGCCTATGCCGCGGTGACCCTGGTCGCGGGGTTCGCCGTGCTTCGCCTGGGCCCCAGCATCGACTGGGTGGCCCCGCGACGCTTCGCGCTGGTGGTACTCGCGGCACTGCTCGCCGGCATCCTGCTGTTGACCGCCGCCCCCTGGTGGGGGCTGGGGCTTCTTGGCCTGGGGCTGGTGCGTTTCTGCGGCCAGGGCATGATGACCCACCTGGGCAACACCCTCGCCGGCCGGGAGTTCGTCACCCTGCGCGGCCGCGCCCTGGGCCTGGTCAGCACCGGCATCATGCTCGGCGAGACGGCCCTACCGCCACTGATGGCGGCACTGCTGGTGTGGCTGGGATGGCGGGAGCTATGGTGGCTGTTGGTGGCCTTCCTGGCCCTGTTCTGGGTGCCGCTGCTGCTGCGCGGCCCCTGGCCGAAGGCACCGGGCAAGCGCCCGGCGCGTGGCCAGCGACGCGAAGGTCCGCGCCCCTTCCGCGAGGCACGCTTCTGGCAGTTGCTGCCGCTGCTGATGATCCTGCCGGTGACCATGACCGGGCTCTTCATCTACCAGGCACGCATGACCGAGGACCTGGGCAGTTCGCTCACCGTCTATGCCCTGGCCCTGACCGGCATGGGGCTGGCCAAGCTGCCCGGCGCCCTGCTTGGCGGGCGCTGGGTCGACAGGCTCGGCCCGGTACGCCTGGCAAGGCTCTACCTGCTGCCCTATGCGCTGGCCCTGGTGGTGGCCATCATCGCCGGCGGCCACGCCGGCGTCTGGGCGCTGATGGTGGGCGGGGGGCTCGCCATGGGGGCTCAGGAGTCCATCGCCACCAGCTTGCTGGTGCGCCTGTGGGGCGCCGAGCACCTGGGCACGGTGCGCGCCACCCTGAGCGCCGCCATGGTCTTCTCCACGGGTATCGCGCCGGCGCTGCTGGGCATCGCGCTGGACCTGGGCGCATCCTTCTTCCATGTCCTGGCCGGCATGCTGGCGATGCTGGTCATTGGCTGGGCGCTGGCCCAGGGCGTTCTGGCGAGCCCCGAGGCCCGGGGGGCCTGACGCGACACGCCGGCCCGGGGGCCGGCGTCGCGTGGTGCAGGCGATGGCGATCAGCGCAGCAGCAGCACCGGCCCCTTGGCCTTGCGCAGCATGGTGGTGGTGGTACTGCCCACCAGCAGGTGGCGGATGCGCGAGTGGCCATAGGCGCCCATCACCAGCAGGTCGATGCCCTGCTCCTCCTGGTAGCCGCGCAGGGTCGCCTCCACCTCACCGGCGCGGATGGCGCCCTCGGCCTCGTGGCCGGCGTCACGCAGCGTCTTCAGCGCCCAGTCGAGCTGGGAGCGGTTGTCCCCGGTCTCGGCGCCGACAATCACCATGTGCACCGGGATACCGTCGAACAGCGGGCTCTTGGCCAGCATCTCCACCCCCTTGCGGGTGGTCTTGCTGCCATCGAAGGCCAGCATCACCTTCTCCGGCTGCTTGAAGGACTCCGGCACCATCAGGATCGGCCGGTGCAGGGTGCGCACCACCCGCTCCAGGTTGGTACCCAGATGGTCACCGTCCTGGTGGGCCATCTCGCCGCGCTTGCCGATCACCAGCAGGCGCATCTCCTCCTGCAACTCCTCCAGGGTCTCCACCAGGGTACCGTTGCGCTGACGGGTGCCAGGCTCGGCCACACCATCCTCGACGGCCCGATCCCTGGCCGCCTTGAGCATCAGCCGGCCCTGTTCCTGGGCCACCTTGGCGCGCTTCTCCTCCAGTTCGGAGAGTTCCTCGAGCAGGTGCTCCCGCGACCCCAGGCCGATGTTGCCCGAGAGGTCCGCCTCGGCGGTCTGGGGATGGTTGTCGTTCACATGCAGGAAGGTCAGCGGGGCTCCCAGCGCCAGGCTGGCCCAGGCGGCGTAGTCGCACACTCCTTCCGAGTACTTCGAGCCGTCGATCGCGGCCATCACCTGTTCGGTCATCAATCTGTTTCCTGGCTGGCGTATGTCGTTGTCTGTCTCACCGTTTCTACCCGATCACGCATGCCTTGCATAGGACGTGGATCAACGTAACGCCGCTTGCCCTCACCCCTTCAGGTTCGCCACCAGGGCATCGGCGAAGGTATCGGTCGTGCCGTTGCCGCCCATGTCCGGCGTGACCTTCTCGCGGTCATTCTCCAGTACCTCGCGGATGCCACCCCGGATCTTTGCACCCTTCTCCACCATCCCCAGATGGTCGAGCATATCGGCCGCTGCCAGCAGCAAGGCACAGGGGTTGGCAATCTTCTTGCCGGCGATGTCCGGCGCCGAGCCGTGCACCGCCTCGAAGATGGCCACCTCACTGCCGATGTTGGACCCCGGGGCCAGGCCCAGACCACCGACCAGGCCAGCACACAGATCGGAGAGGATGTCACCGAACAGGTTGGTGGTGACGATGACATCGAACTGGTTGGGATTCATCACCAGCTGCATGCAGGCGTTGTCGACGATCATCTCCTCGAGCTCGATCTCGGGATAGCCCCTGGCCACCTCGCGGGCAACCTCCAGGAACAGGCCGGAGCTGGTCTTGATGATATTGGCCTTGTGCACCGCGGTGACCTTCTGGCGACCTTTCTGGCGAGCCAGCTCGAAGGCGTAGCGCACGATGCGCTCGGAGCCGCTGCGGGTCACTCGAATGCTCGACAGGGCGGTCTCGCCATCCTCGGAGAGGCTCTGGCCTTCGGCGAGATAGGCGCCTTCGGTGTTCTCGCGCACCGTGATCAGGTCGATGTTGTCGTAGCGCGAGCGGGTACCGGGGAAACTGATCGCCGGACGCACGTTGGCATAGAGGTCGAAGTGGCGGCGCAGCTGCACGTTGATGGAGGAGAACCCCTTGCCGATCGGGGTGGTCAGCGGGCCCTTGAGGGCCACGCGGTGCGTCTCGATCGCCGCCAGCGTCTCGGGAGGTACCAGGGTGCCATGCTTGTCCAGGGCGGCAAGGCCGGCATCATGAAACTCGTAGGTCAGGTCGCAGTCGAGCGCATCCAGCACGCGCAGGGTGGCCTCCATGATCTCGGGGCCGATGCCGTCGCCTTTCAATACCGCTATCGTTTGACTCACCTGGGGGTCCTCGTGGTGGTTGGTGGGTGGTGTGTTGCATGAAATGGAGACCGCCCCTCAGGCGGCCTCCAGGAAGGCTGTCAGGGGGCCGGCATGGGTCAGCGCCAGGCGGTGCATGGCCCGGGTGCAGGCCACGTAGAGCAGGTTGCGCTCCATGTCGGTGGCATAGTTCTTCGCCGTGACCTCGGGCACGATGACCCGGTCGAACTCCAGGCCCTTGGCCATGTGGGCGGTGCACACCACGATGCCCTGGCCAAAGGCGCTGCTCGTCTCGCCGAGCAGCTGCAGCCGCTCGAAGTCGCCGTGCTCGCCGCTCTCCAGCGCCTCGAAGACCTTCCTGGCCTGCTTCTGGGTCTTGCAGACGATGCCGAGGGTGTTGTGATCGGAGGCGGCGAAGTCGCGTGCCAGCTCGCCGATGGTGGCGAGCTCCGCCTTGCGGGTGCGGGTCTTGATCACCGCCGGCTCCTCGCCATGGCGTTCGATCGCCTCCAACTCGGGATTGGGTGAGATACGCTGGGCAAAGCGGGTGATCTCGAGGCTCGAGCGATAGCTCTTGTTGAGGGTCACGCAGGAGGACTGGCGCAGTACCCGGCGTATCTCCTCGGCCTTCGAGGCGCTGTAGGGATTCACCGACTGGAAGGCATCGCCGAGGATGGTCTTCTTGCACGAGAAGAGACGGCCGATCACCGCATACTGCACCGGGGTGTAGTCCTGCATCTCGTCGATCAGCAGGTGCTTGACCTCGCGCCAGCGCGAGCGCACGCCCTCCAGGCGCATCTTCAGGTAGATCAGCGGGAAGACGTCGGCATACTCCAGCCGCCCCCGGGAGGCGGTCCTGAACAGTTCCGGCCGTCCCAGCCAGTCGTAGAAGCCCTTGTAGGTCTCGCGCAGGGTCGCCTGCCGGAGCATCGTCTTGACGGCCGCCTTGAGCTGCTTGCGCTCATCGGGGTCCAGATCGTAGTTGTACTGGTTGCCGATCTTGCGCTCGATCTCCCAGCTTACCTGCTTGAGGCGTTCATTGGTGGCCAGGTGACGATGCTTGCGGAACACCTCCTCGATCAGCCAGGCGGGCACCAGCCGCCGGGCGATCCACAGGTCCTCGGCGGCGAAGCGGTTGGCCTCCACGTGGCCTGCATAGCGGTCGAGCTCGGTCAGGAATTCCGGCGAGGCCTTGTAGCGCAGTCGCGCCTTCATGGCCTCGTCGTCCTTCTCGAGCAGCGCCGTGGTCTGCTCGAAGAAGCTCTCGAAGCGGTACTGGCCATCGAGCAGTTCATCGGCCAGTTCCTCCATGCCGACCTGATTGACCGTCTCCTCACCGAGCTCGGGCAGCACGTTGGCGATGTAGTCGGAGAACACCCGGTTGGGCGAGATGATCAGGATGTCCTCGGAGCTCAGGCTGTCCTTGAAGCGGTAGAGCAGGAAGGCGATGCGGTGCAGGGCGATGGAGGTCTTGCCGGAGCCGGCCACTCCCTGGATGACCAGCGCCTGGGCCTCGTCATTGCGGATGATGGCGTTCTGGTCGCGCTGGATGGTGGCGACGATATTCTTCATGCCCTCATCGGAGGCACGGCTCAGTTCCTCCTGGAGCACCTCATCGACCACGTGCACCGCGCTGTCGATCATCAGCTCGATCTCGCCGCCCTTGATGCGGAACTGCCGCTTCAGGGAGATCTCGCCGGCCACCGGCCCCTCGGGGCTCTCGTAGGTGGCGGGGCCGGTCTCGACGTCGTAGAACAGCGAGGCGATGGGCGCCCGCCAGTCGTGGACGCGGCTCACCCCGGCGAGGTCGTCGTGGAAGTGGTGAATGCCGATGTAGACCGGCTCGGCCCTGCCCCCCCGGGCGAAGTCGAAGCGCCCGAAGTAGGGAGAGCTTCGGAGCTTCTCGAGCTTGTGGCGCCGGGCCAGGGCGTTGTCGCCGGTCATCACCGCCTGCTCGATGGACTCCCGTGCCGAGATCTTCTCGATATGGTCCATCTCGTCGCGGCTCGTCCAGAGGTACTCCTTCTGCGCCTGGATATCCTCGGCATAGGCCGCCAGTCGCATCTCGAGTTCCGCCAGGTTGGCCTCGATGCGCTGCAGGGTATGATCGAGCTGCCGCCGCTCGGCCGCTCGCTCGGGGGTATCGGCTTTCTGGTTCATCGTGGTCCGTTCAGGTCAGGAATCGGGAAGGGAGAGAAGCGTTCAGGTTTGGGTGCCTTGCTGGCATCCGGGGGCGAGATGATGGCGAAGGTACGCCGTCTCGCCACCTCCCGTGGGAGAGAGGCGGCAGTCTTGAGAGTTGCGCTTGATGGCATGCTTGACCTGATGGGAACGCGGATGGGGGGTCTCTGAACAACACGAGAAACGACGCTTTGCTAGTCCCGGGTGAGCTCCTCGGCCACGGCCGACTGCTCAGCAGCGAGCACCGGATCGTGGTAGCGCCAGAACACCGAGCGGATCCCCGGCCCGGCACCTGACAGCAGCACGGCGTCGATGGGGTTGAGGGCCTGATCGGCCTCGAGCGTCATGTCCGACAGGGTACGGTGCCCGATTACCCGCTGCCCCATGAACAGCAGGTCGTAGTCCACACAGTCATCCTGTTCGGGACGCTGCTGGTCGATGCTCAGGTAGCCCTGCTCCAGCAGTTGCTGGACGCGTGACGATGATGATTGATCAAGAGTATTCATGAATCATGCCTCCTGGAAACGCCAGGCTCGAACGCCTCGCACCAGGGCCCGATTGGTTCGACTCAGGAAACGTCCTCGCTCGAAGGAGGCAGACGTCACACCGGCGTCGTGCATGTCCTGGTAGACCACCAGCAGGCTCGTGCGCGAATCGAGTGGCAGGTAGTGGTGAACGCTGATCCAGCCATCCGTGGAGGAGAGCTCACCCACGTCGGGGAGAAAGGCACTTTGGCCGCTCATTGGTATTCCCTCTCTCGACCCGCGGTCCATGCAAACCGAGAGTCGGGCAAACTCAGGAGTCGCCGTCACGTAAGATGCCGACGAACAGGATGCAGATGAAGGAAGCGCGTTAGGGTGGACCGGGAAAGGTGTCGGTGAGTAACTGAGTCAACGGATTGCGCCTCTTGCAGTTACCAGCGACCTTGGCAAAGGTATCTGGATGATCAGGTAAGGAGGCGCTTACGATAACAGACCCTTGAACGCCTGCTCAAGTCAAGGGCTACTGACACCCTGCTCCTCGGCGAGCCGGTCAGCGTAAAGCACGGCCTCCTGATGGCCGCTGGCGACTAGCTGAAGATGCTTCAGGTAATGGCGCTCACTGGATTCCTTCAGGAGCGTCAGGGAAAGCCTTGCGGCCAGGGCATCCTCGATGTGAGTCAGCCCCACCTCCCCCGGAAGTGGCAAGGCCAGGGATGCAGCTTCGTGTATGTCCGCAACACGTATGGCAAACCGGTAACACTTGAGGAGTTCACGCCATCCCTCCTCCGACACACTGGAAGGAGGCATGAACTTGATCACCTTGGGGGTGGCCTCAAGGGGTGACCACGCCATCCAGGCCTGACCCACTGCCGCCGTACCAAGGTTGCATCGCTGCGCCTCGGTGGCTGGCACCACCACGGCATCCATGATCTCTTCATCGAGGCTCATCCGGTGGATGACCTCTATCGTCATGTCATTTTGCGTCAGTTTCAGCATCTCTCCTTACTCTACTCTGCACAATCGATGCATTTCAGCACGGTGGGATCCCACTCCAGTCGCTTGACGGCGATCCATTCTCCGCACTCGACACACTCCCCGAACGTGCCCCGATCCAGGCGAGCCAGGGCCGCGTCGATACGACGAATCGCCAGCTGTCGACGATCCTCCTCGGCCTTGGCCATGGCCTGGCCCTGCAACGCATCCATGCGTGACAGGCGGCCCACTGACTGCTGGTCCAGCATCACCGTGGCACGACTCTCCTTGCTCTCGAAGCTCTGGTCGATCAGCAGGGCCTTGGCATCCGCCAGCTGATGGGTGATCTTCTCGATATCGAGTTCCGGATGGTTCACGTCGCCTACCTCTCAGCCTGAAGCGCACCAGTTGTCGTGGAGCGAGCGGTCCGTCACAACGACCGCCACAAGGAGATAGCAGACACTATATCGCTCGCTCGGGGAAGTATAGTGCGCCGCCCAGCCCATCGATCCATCCGAGAGGTCAGCGATAGAACTGGGACAGTGCCCTGAGTACTTCGCTCGAGACTCGGGCCTGGGGCTCGGTATCGTCGAGTTCGTTCATGCGGTAGTCATAGACTTCGAAGGCCCCGGTGGGATGCACGGCTACCTGAAAGTCGGGCATCAGGATACCGTAGCCCATGTAGCTGCCCGAGAGCATCCACTCGCGGTGCGGCTCGTCGTCCAGCAGGCTTTTCCCCAGGGTGTAGTGCTCAGGCGCCGTCTCGCATCCCAGCAGCGTCTCGAGCAACGTCGGGGCGATATCGGCATGGTGCGTGCGACGCTGGATCACGCCACCGGGCCGGCCCGGCAGGTGCATCACCAGCGGGACCTGGACCTGTTCGGGGGTGTAGTTGCTGCCGTGCCCCCAGTAGTTCTTGCCATGCTCGTTGAAGGACTCGCCATGGTCGGAGGTGATGACCACGGCGGTATCGTCGAGCCGACCGCGCCTCTCGAGATCATCGAGCACCCGTCCCAGCTGCGCGTCGACGTAGCGCGCCGCGGTGCGATAGCGGTTCCAGTAGGGCTCGGGGTCGAAATCCGGCCCCAGGGCCATGTGGTTGATTTGCTCCCAGTAAGGCGTGAAGCGCGGGAAGTCGGGTGGATGGCTGTAGCCGTGCACGGCATCGTAGAACAGGAAGCCGAAGAAGGGGCGCTCGCCCTGCGCGGCGTCTTCACCCTCCATCCAGGCCAGCCAGTCATCGGTGATCTGCCGGTCGCGCTCCCAGGGCTCGCCCTGAGCCGGCTCCAGCGAGACATTCTTGAGGCCGGCGAAGACGTTGCGGTCGAAGGCGGGACTGACCAGGGTAGCGGAGGAGAGGATCTGGAAGCGATAGTCGGCGGCCTCGAGGCGCTCCATCAGCACCGGCGGCGTCTGACTGGCGGTAAAGGCCTCCCAGTAGGTGACCGGCAGGCCGTAGAAGAGATTGAACACCCCCGCCTTGGTGGAGTTTCCGCCGCTGATGTGTTCACTGGCGCGATACCAGCCGGGCCGACTCGCGTAACGACTGAGATTGGGCATCACCTCGGGATCGAGCATGTCATGACGCAGGGTATCCAGCACCACCAGCAGCAGGTTATCGGGTGAGAGAGGCGGTGCGCAGCTCAGGGGCGCCAGGGGATAGGTCAGGTCCTGCGCCTTGCCATCCGTCGCCTCGAGATCGACCCGGTCGCGTACCGCCTGGGCATCCACCCAACCCTGCTCGACGAAGAAGCGCTTGGCGGTGGCCGGATAGAAGACCGGCACGTCGCGGGTCATGCCGGTGATGTCTCGGTCGTAGTGGGCATCCGCCCAGGCATGCCAGCCGTGTACGCCCAGCAGGGCCAGGAAGCTGATGGCAAGCACTGGCCCCACAGGTCGTGACAGGGGACGCCGCTGAAGCAACCAGCCGACTCCCCCTTGCAGCACCAACATACCCAGCACGCCACCGATAGCCAGTGCCCAGGCGATCCATGAGAAGCTGAACACGTCACCGCCGGCGTTGAGCAGCAGGTCGAGAATGAAGCCGCTGAGGTGGAAGCGATACTGGGCATAGACGAAGGTATCCAGTAACAGCAGCAGCTGCAGGGCGCTGGCCCACAGGGTGGTCACCAACCACAGCCCGGCGCCACGCAGCAGCGTGGCCAGCAGGAACAGCGGCAGGGCCCCCAGCCACACCAGCAGCGAGAGATGGCCGAGGAATACCAGCAGCAGATAACCCCATTGCTCGGCCCCTTCAGGCTGGATATAGGCGACGTAGCGCAGGGAAATCAGCCAGGCCAGCAGCAGATTGGCCAGGGTCCAGGCGCCCAACCAGCGCCAGCGGCGCCACCATGATGTCAACATGTCGTGAGTCTCGATTCGGTGATGTCGGTGAGATGAGACGACCGACACCAGTGAGAGATGAAGGCCACTAGGGTAGCGTTCCGGCCACCGGTGCCCAAGCCACTGGTCATCGCATCGCCATGTTCTTGGGGCGCGCCTGGGTCTGACGTAAGCTGGATGCCATCATCGCCAGGAAGCCCATCATGTCGCGCCCCCTCGTCACCGCCCTCGGCCTGCTGGCCATCCTGATCCTGCTGGGCCTGCTGTGGCAGTGGCTTGCCATGCAGGACCTGCTCACCGCCGAGCGGCTGCAGGCCTGGATCGCCTCGGCGCCGGCCTGGCGCGACAACCCCTGGACCTTCCTGGTGGTGATGGCCGGCTATGCCGGCGCCCTGCTGGTGATGTTCCCGTTGAGCCTGATGGTGGCCCTCACCGGCCTGGTATTCGGCCCCGCCTGGGGCTTCGCCTACGCCACCCTGGGCACGCTGACCTCATCGGTGGTCTCCTACTGGGTGGGCCGCCGACTGGGACGCGAGGCGCTGATGGCCTACGGTGGGCGCCACCTGCGCGGCATGTCGCGCTACCTGGCCAGGCGCGGCATCCGCACCATGACGGTGATCAACCTGCTGCCCCTGGCCCCCTTCACGCTCACCAACATGATGGCCGGTGCCTTCCATCTGCGCTTTCGCGACTACATGATCGGCTCGACGCTGGGGATCGTGCCGGGCCTTGCCGCGGTGACCCTGCTGGGCAGCCAGCTCGGCGCCCTGGTCACCGCCACCAGCCGCGAGGAGCTGCTGTGGTCGCTGGCGGGCCTGGCCGCCGGCATTGCCCTGCTCTTCGCCCTGCGCCGCTATGCCGGGCGCCGCGGGAAGAAGGCTCAACGCCGTGAGGAGCGACCGGAGTGATACTGCGCCAGCAGGAAGGCGTAGAAGTCGTGGATGCGCCGCGCGAAGGCGCCGACATCATGGCCCTCGGCGAAGGCACGGGCCTGCTCGCCCAGCCGGGCACGCCGCTCGGGGTCTGCCATCAGCTCGCCCAGCCGTTCGGCCCACACTTCGCGATTCTCTGGAGTCTTGTGGCCGTTCTCGCCCTCCACCACCACGTCATCGATGCCGCTGGAGCGCACCGTCACCACCGGCAGGCCCGCCGCCATCGCCTCCAGGATCACCATGCCCTGGGTCTCGGACTTCGAGGCGAAGACGAAGATGTCGCCGAGATGGTAGTAGAGCGGCATCTCGTCGGGCGGCACCGCGCCCACCAGGGTCACCCGCTCTGCCAGCCCCAGCGCCTCGACCCGCGCCTGGAGTTGCTCGCGTGCCGGGCCGTCGCCCACCAGCAGCAGCCGGAAGCGGTGCCTGCCCCGGCGATGCAGCCCGGCCAGGGCCTCCAGCATGAACGCGATGTTCTTTTCCTTGCTGATCCGTGACACGCTGACCAGCACCACCTCGTCATCGGCGATGCCGAAGGCCGTGCGCAACTCGGCCAGGCGCTGTTCGTCGGCCTCGCGGAAGCGCTCGACGTCGATGCCGGTGGGCTGCACCAGGGTATTGGTGGTCACCCCGATCACCCGCAGGTACTCCTCGGCGGAATGCGTGGGCACCACCACCCCCTGGCACTTGTTGGAGAAGCGTCGGATCAGGTAGTGGGAGATCAGGTTGCGGAACAGCAGGCCCGGCAGCGGCACGAAGTGGGAATAGTGCTCGAGGCGCGTGTGGTAGGTGTAGACCACCGGCACCTTGAGCCGCCGCCCCATGAAAAGCCCCAGCGAGCCGAGCCAGAAGGGATGGTGGACATGGATGATGTCCGGCTTGAAGGCGCGCAGGCGACGGCGCAGCCGCCCCAGGAAGGGATTGGAGAGGCGAAACTCGCCCTTCTCGCCGAAGGCCAGCAGGGTCGGCGCCCGCTCGATATCGCCGTCGTCCGCGCCGGGCTCGCGGTAGCGCGGCACGAACAGCAGTACCCGGTCGCCCAGTGCCTCGAGGCCACGGCGCAGGCGCTCTACCGAGACCGTCACCCCGGAGACGAAGGGGAAATAGTTGTTGGAATACATGCCGATACGCAGCGCCCGCCCCTGGTAGGGGGTAGGATCGACATCGTAGTCGGGGTAGTAGTCGCGCTCCTCCACCACCAGGCGGTGCAGGTGAATGGCGAGCAGCAGCAGGCCACTGACGAGCAGCAGGAAGCGCAGATAGCTGACGTAGAAGAGGGAATAGACAGCGTTCCAGACGCTGTCGAGGGTGCGCTGCCAGGCCGGCACGTCGACATCCAGCCGCACCGGTTCGATCTCGATGCCCTCGGGCGACACCCGCACGTCCACGAAGTGGTGGAAGCTCGACTCGCTGTCGACGATGAGCCCACCCGCCCCGCCGGTGGTGATGTACTCGACGCCGTTGGCCTCGAGGCGCGAGAACAGCGTCAGGTTCGCCGAGAACACCACATCAACCCCGTGGCGCTCGAAGCGGGTGATCAGCCCCTGGCGGAAGGCCGGATCCTCGAGGTAATGGTCGGACTCGAAGACCGGAGTTTCCTCCAGTTCGCGATGGACGGGCAGGCCGATGAAGACGAAACGATGCGCAGCATTGGAGGCGGCCAGCTCGCGCTCCAGCCAGTCCAGCTGCCAGGAGAAGGAGGACTTGCCGGTGCCGTCGAGGAACAGGAAATGGGCATCGTCGACCACGAAGGAGAAGAAGTGCGGGCCGAACTGCTCGTAGAAGCGGAAGCTGCCAAAGTCACTCTCCTCGTTGTCGCCGAAGGTGAGCAGATAGGGCATCTCCAGTCCAGACAGCAGGTGGTGGACGGTGCGGTAGCTCTCCTCCTGACCGCCGCTTACCGCGTTGCCGGCGGAGACCACGAAGTCATGGTCCGCGGCGTTGAGGCGCGGCACGATCTCGTCGCCGAACAGGCGGACCGAGTTATTGACATTGCCGACCACGGCGAAGCGGAAGTCGTGGCGCCCGTCGAGGCGCTGATGAATCGCCTGCACCTGAGCAGCGTGCACCGATGTATTAACCGGGTCGGTCAGGTGGAGATAGCCCTGATAGACGACCAGTCCCAGCAACAGCAGCAGGTTGGCGTAATACAGGGGGCGCAGCCAGGCCTTTCGCCAATGCATCATCTACAGTCCGTGTGAAGCGATCGAGACGACCGAGACGGCACCTCCCTGTGCCGCGACGGGTCCCCGCTCAGGGCGTTTCGGGTCGATGTCAAGCGAACACCTGAGTCCACTCATCGCGCTTGGCCAGGAGACCACGAGCGATCTCCTGGGCGCCTTCCAGGCTGTGGCTGGCCGCCCAGCCGCACTGCATCTCGTTGCAGGCCGGGACCTCGGTGGCCTCGAGCACGTCCTTGAGGGTGCCTTCCAGCAGCTCGAGCACGCCGTCGTAGTCGTCGTGGTTGATCATCGCCACGTAGAAGCCGGTCTGGCAGCCCATGGGGCTGATGTCGACCACCTTGTCGGAGTGGTTGCGCGACAGTTCCGCCATCAGGTGCTCCAGGGAGTGCAGGCCAGGCATCTCCATGTGCGCCTGGTTGGGCTGGCAGATACGCAGGTCGTACTTGTGAATGGTATCGCCGTGCTCGCCGGTCTTGACGTCGGCCAGACGCACATAGGGGGCCTTCACCTTGGTGTGATCCAGGTTGAAGCTCTCGACGTTCATCTTCTCTTCGGTCATGGGGTTCTCCTGTGGGGCTCAGGGTCACGGGCGGTCATGCCCGTGCCATTTATGTCGGATTCAGAGTTCCGGTGCGTCGTAGTCGTGGGGCTCGTCGGTGTAGACGCAGACATTGGCATGATCCACGTCACCGTCATCCGCCTCGACCTGGCTGGCGAAGAACGCCTTGATCTCGCGACGGTTGCAGTGCGCCTCGAAGGCTTCTCGGCTGGCCCAGATCTCGTGGAAGACGATGGGGTAGCTGGCCCCCTGGGCGTTGGGGTGATCGATATGCCGGGTCACCGTGTACTGGAGGCAGCCGTCCTCGCGGTGCGCATTGGGCTCGAGCGCCTGCAGGGCCTTGAACACGGCCTGTTCGCGGCCGGGCTTGGGCTTGAAGTTGGCGATGCAGTAGAGCTTCTGGGACATCTTGTTTCTCCGTGTCGTCGGGGGTCAGAGCCTGGCGGCGTCGCGCAGGCCAGCGGCCTTGTCGGTGGCCTCCCAGGGGAAGGCCGTGAAAGTCTCGGTGTGCGCCTGGCCCTGGGTGTCGGTCCAGCGGTAGCTGGTCTCGAAGGGCTCGCGACCGAAGTGGCCGTAGGCCGCAGTCAGCTGGTACATGGGGTGCAGCAGGTCGAGCATGCGGGTGATGGCGTTGGGCCGCAGGTCGAAGTGCTCGCGCACCAGCTCGATGATGCGGGCGTCGTCCACCCGGCCGGTACCGAAGGT
>NZ_JAWSUJ010000021.1:0-49681 GCF_033549285.1 Halomonas sp. | reverse complement strand
CCGCTCCGCTTGCAGGGCCGGTGCTGGCCATCCATGGCCAGCCCGTTCGGAGCAATGCTCCTCACCCCTGGCGTAGGTGTCTCCTCTTCGGCCTGCCCCCGGCGCACCTCGCTACAGCCCGCTTCAGCGCAGACGCTCGGCGGCCGTGAGCAGCAGATGCTCGGTGGTCTCCCAGCCGAGGCAGGCGTCGGTGACCGAGACCCCATGGCGCAGCCGGCCCGGTTGCAGCGGCTGCTTGCCCTCGTGAAGATGGCTCTCGAGCATCAGCCCCGCCAGCGCCGTCTCCCCGGCCTGGCGCTGGGCCAGCACATCGAGCAATACCTCGCTCTGGCGGCGGTGGTCCTTGCGCGCGTTGGCATGGCTGCAGTCGACCATCAGCCGCGGCGACAGGCCGGCGTCCTCCAGGGCGCGGCGCGCCGCCTGGACATGGGGTGCCTGGTAGTTGGGCTCGCCATGGCCGCCGCGCAGCACCAGCTGGGTGTGGGGATTGCCCGCGGTGTCGCGGATCGCCGGGCGGCCCTCGGAATCCATGGCGAAGTGGCTGTGGGGATGCGCCGCGGCACGCATGGCATCCAGCGCCACGCCGATGTCGCCGCCGGTGGCATTCTTGAAGCCCACCGCCGCTTCCAGGCCGCTGGCCAGCTCGCGGTGCAGCTGCGATTCGGTGGTGCGGGCCCCGATGGCCACCCAGGAGAGCAGGTCCTCCAGGTAGGGGGAGAGCATCGGCTGCAGCAGCTCGGTGGCCACCGGCAGCCCCAGCTCGGCCACCTCGCGCATCAGCCGCCGCGAGACCACGATGCCGCGGGCCATGTCGCCTGAGCCGTCGAGGTCCGGGTCGTAGGCCAGGCCCTTCCAGCCCACGGTAGTGCGCGGCTTCTCCACGTAGACGCGCATCACCGGCAGCAGCCGGTCCGAGATGCGCGGGGCCAGCGCGGCCAGGCGACGGGCGTACTCCAGGGCCGCCCCGGGATCGTGGATGGAGCAGGGGCCGACCACCACCAACAGGCGGTCGTCGTGGCCGGCAAGGATCTGGTGGATGGCGCGGCGCTGGGCCTCGATCCGGGCCGCCAGCGCCGGTGAGAGCGGCAACTCGCGGCGCAGCTCGCCGGGGGTGGGCAGCGGGCGGGCCGGGTTGGCGGCGCGGTGCAGGGTCTCGGTCAGGGGGGCGGCGGCAAGGGAAGCGTTCATGTCGTCATCAGCTCCGGGTAGCGGTCATACATCGTGTCGGTCGGGTGCCATCGATCTCGCTACGGCCGGGCATGGCGGAGTGGGCCGACCGCAGCTCGCTAAATCGCCAGTAGCCGTAATAGCCCGCGAAGCCCCGGGACTGGCGAATGGCGATGGATGCGGTCATGGTCTCTCTCCTGGATGTCGGTGGTGTGGACGGGGGCCGTGAAACGCAGAACCCCCGGGCGGGGCGGCCGTCCGGGGGTTCTGGCGGAGGCGGCCCTGGTGGGGGATGCCTCCCGGCGATGTCGCGTCTTGCGCTCAGGACATGGCCACGGGCACCCCGGGGGTAAACCAATAGCCATGCCAGAATCCGCGCACCGCGAACGCCACGCTGCCATTGCGGGCATCGCGAGAGTCGGGCTGGGCACGGCGGGTCATGGTCATGGGTCGCTCCTGAGGTCTCGTCACATCGTGCCGCATTGCCGCATGGCTGGCAAGGGCCGCCCGCTCAGCCGGCGAACAGCTGGTACCAGCCGATGGTGGCCGGCAGGGCGCTCATGGCCACCAGCACTACCAGGCCGAGCACCACGGAGAGCAGGCCGCTTTGGTCCTTGAAGTTCGTGTCGTGTCCCGCCATGTGTCGCTCCTTACTATCGTGTCAGGGTAGGACCGCATTCTAGCGAAGATGGCCACGCCCGGCACGGCACCGATGGTCGCAGGCTCAGCGCAGATGGCGTCCGCCGTCCACCGGCAGGGTCACGCCGGTGACGTAGCGATTGTCGAGCAGGTAGCGCAGGCTCTGGTAGATCACCCCGGGGCCGGGAATCATCTCCATCGCCGACTTGGCGCGGGCCTTCTCGGCGTAGGCCTCGTCGTCGCCCTCGTTGAGCATGATCATCGCCGGGGCGATGGCATTGACCTGGATCGTCGGGGCGTACATGGCGGCGAACGACAGCGTCAGGTTGTCCAGCCCCGCCTTGGTGGCGGCGTAGGCGGCGTGCTTCCGCGAGCCCTTCTGCACCACGTAGTCGGTCAGGTGCACGATGTCACGCTGGGGCTCGCTGCACGCCTCGAGCATCTCGCGGGTGTGCAGGTTGATCAGGTAGGGCGCCAGCATGTGGATCCGGAACAGCCGCTCGAAGGTGGCCCCCGCCTCGGGGCCGCTGGAGTCCGGCGCCCAGTCGCTGGCGTTATGGACGACCGCTCTCAGGGAAGGGGTTGCCTCCTTCAGCCTGGCGAGAAACTCCAGGATGCCCGCCTCCGTCGAGAAGTCGGCCGGCAGGGTGACGATGCCCCGCTCTCGCAGCGCGTCGAGCTCGGGGCGCTCGCGGCGATAGCTGATGATCACCGGATGGCCGTCGTCACGCAGGCGCTCGGCACAGTGGCGCCCCAGGCGCTGGGCGCCGCCGGTGATCAGGATCGGCGAGGCGCTCATGGCCGCCCCTCCCTCACCAGGCTGCCCGCGGTGGGCACGATGGGGTCCCGCGGCGCATAGGCGAAGACATCCGAGAAGACCCGCGAGGCCTGAAGGCCCAGCGAGGCGAGCACGTCCACGCAGGCGTAGACCATGCCCGGCGAGCCGGAGACATAGACGTCATGCCCCGAGACGTCATCGAGGGTCGACGCCAGGGCACTGTCGATGCGGCCGCGGTGGCCGATGACCCGCTCTCCCGTCAGGGGCTCCTCGGGCGCGACCTCGGTCACGGCATGGAAGCGGACATTGGGATGGCTCTCGGCCCACTCCCGGGGCAGGCGCTCCAGGTAGAGGTCGCGACGCTCGCGGGCCGCCCACCAGAGGTCGATCTCGCGTGCCGGGTCATCGTGCAGCGCCGCCTCGGCGATCGCCTTCATCTGGGAAAAGCCGGTGCCGGCGGCGATCAGCAACAGCGGGCGCCTGCTGTCCGGGTCGAGGATGCAGTCGCCGCCGGGCAGGCGCAGGGTCAGCCGCTCGGCCACCTGCATCAGCTCGCGCAGCCGGGCGGAGTTCTCCCGCTCCGGCCAGTGCTGGATATGCAGCTCGATCCCGCCATCGCCGCCGTGGGCATTGGCGATGGAGAACGGCACCCAGAGGTCCTCCTCCAGCTTCAGTTCCAGGTACTGGCCGGGCTCATGGGCCACGGCCTCGGGCCGGCCCTCCAGCTGGACGCGGAAGACGTCCGGGGTGAGATCCTCGACCTCGGTGACCAGGCAGGTCAGGGTCCTTGGCGTCATGAAAGCCTCATGAAGTTGTCAGAGTGTCGTGGTGTCGGGGAGGTCGATGCCCAGCTCGTTCCAGCGCTCGCTGACGCGGGCCTTGACGGCCTCGTCCATGACGATGGGCGTGCCCCACTCGCGGTCGGTCTCGCCGGGCCACTTGCTGGTGGCGTCCAGGCCCATCTTGGAGCCCAGCCCCGCCACGGGCGAGGCGAAGTCCAGGTAGTCGATGGGGGTGTTCTCCACCATCACGGTGTCCCGGGCGGGGTCCATGCGCGTGGTGATGGCCCAGATCACGTCCTTCCAGTCGCGGGCGTCGACGTCGTCGTCGAGCACCACCACGAACTTGGTGTACATGAACTGGCGCAGGAAGCTCCACACCCCCATCATCACCCGCTTGGCGTGGCCCGGGTACTGCTTCTTCATGGTCACCACCGCCATGCGATAGGAGCACCCCTCCGGCGGCAGGTAGAAGTCGACGATCTCGGGAAACTGGCGGCGCAGGATGGGCACGAACACCTCGTTCAGCGCCAGCCCCAGGATCGCCGGCTCGTCCGGCGGGCGCCCGGTGTAGGTGGAGTGGTAGATGGCATTCTCGCGCATGGTCATGCGCGTCACCGTGAACACCGGGAACTGCTCGACCTCGTTGTAGTAGCCGGTATGGTCGCCGTAGGGGCCCTCGGGCGCCATGTCGTCGGGATAGATGAAGCCCTCGAGGATGATCTCGGCGGAGGCCGGCACGTCCAGGTCGGCGTGGCCACACTTGACCAGCTCGGTGCGCGAGCCGCGCAGCAGCCCGGCGAAGGCGTACTCGGAGAGCGAGTCCGGCACCGGCGTCACGGCGCCGAGGATGGTGGCCGGGTCGGCCCCCAGCGCCACCGCCACCGGGAAGGGCTCACCGGGGTGGGCCTGCTGGAACTCCTGGAAGTCGAGTGCCCCGCCGCGATGGGAGAGCCAGCGCATGATCAGGCGGTTCCTCCCGAGCTTCTGCTGGCGATAGATCCCCAGGTTCTGGCGGGTCTTGTGGGGCCCCTTGGTGATCACCAGGGGCCAGGTGACCAGCGGCGCGGCGTCGCCGGGCCAGCAGTGCTGGATCGGCAGGCGGTCGAGGTCGACCTCGTCGCCATCCAAGGCGAGCGCCTGCACCGGCGCCGAGCGCACCGTCTTCGGCCCCATGCTCATCACCTGCCGGAAGATCGGCAGCTTGCTCCAGGCGTCGCGGAAGCCCTTGGGCGGCTCGGGCTCCTTGAGGAAGGCGAGCAGTTCCCCCACCTCGCGCAGGGCGGCGACCGAGTCCTGGCCCATGCCCATGGCCACCCGCTTCGGGGTGCCGAAGAGGTTGCCGAGCAGCGGCATGGTGTGGCCCTTGACGTTCTCGAACAGCAGCGCCGGGCCCCCGGCGCGCAGGGTACGGTCGCAGATCTCGGTGATCTCGAGGTAGGGGTCGACCTCGGCGGTGATGCGCTTGAGCTCGCCCTGGGCCTCGAGCACCGCGATGAACTCGCGCAGGTCCTTGTACTTCATTCGGATTTCCCGGTTCCGGAATGACGAAAGGGGCAGCATAGCATGCCGCCCCTTCCTTTCTCGTCCGACCGCGAGGCAGTTTCAGTCCGCGGCTTTTCCGGCGACAGGCCCCGGAGCGCCGGACCGTCGAGGAGGCGCTGTGAACCCCTCCCTGGGCGCTACCGATGCCATCCCTGGCATAGGACCTCCTCTACGGCCTGCCCCCGGCGCCGCTCGCTCCAGCAGGGACCTCAGCGGCGCTTCATGGCCTCGAAGAACTCGAGGTTGGTCTTGGTATCCTTCAGGCGGTCGATCAGGAACTCGGTGGCCGCGGTATCCTCCATGGGGTTGAGCAGCTTGCGCAGGATCCACATGCGCTGCATCTCGTCCTCGGAGGCGATCAGGTCCTCGCGGCGGGTGCCGGAGCGGCGGATGTTGATCGCCGGGTAGACGCGGCGCTCGGCCAGCTTGCGGTCCAGGTGCGCCTCCATGTTGCCGGTGCCCTTGAACTCCTCGAAGATCACCTCGTCCATCTTGGAGCCGGTGTCCACCAGCGCCGTGGCGATGATGGTCAGGCTGCCGCCCTCCTCGATGTTGCGCGCCGCACCGAAGAAGCGCTTGGGCTTCTCCAGGGCGTGGGCATCGACACCGCCGGTGAGCACCTTGCCGGAGCTCGGCACCACGGTGTTGTAGGCGCGTGCCAGGCGGGTGATGGAGTCGAGCAGGATCACCACGTCCTTCTTGTGCTCCACCAGCCGCTTGGCCTTCTCGATCACCATCTCGGCGACCTGCACGTGGCGCGCCGGCGGCTCGTCGAAGGTCGAGGCCACCACCTCGCCGCGCACCGTGCGCGACATCTCGGTCACCTCCTCCGGCCGCTCGTCGATCAGCAGCACGATCAGGTGGCACTCGGGGTTGTTGCGGGTGATGGAGGTGGCGATGTTCTGCAGCATCAGCGTCTTGCCCGCCTTGGGCGGGGAGACCAGCAGGCCGCGCTGGCCCTTGCCGATGGGCGCCACCAGGTCGATGATCCGCGCCGTGAGGTCCTCGGTGGAGCCGTTACCGATCTCCATGCGCAGCCGTTCCTGGGGGAACAGCGGCGTGAGGTTCTCGAAGAGGATCTTGCTCTTGGCGTTCTCCGGCTTGTCGAAGTTGATCTCGCTGACCTTGAGCAGCGCGAAGTAGCGCTCCCCTTCCTTCGGCGGGCGAATCTTGCCGGAGATGGAGTCGCCCTTGCGCAGGTTGAAGCGCCGGATCTGGGAGGGCGAGACGTAGATGTCGTCGGGGCCAGCCAGGTAGGAGCTGTCGGCGCTGCGCAGGAAGCCGAATCCATCCTGCAGGATCTCCAGCACGCCATCGCCGAAGATCGGCTCGCCGCTCTTGGCGTGCTTCTTGAGGATGGCGAAGATGATGTCCTGCTTGCGGGAACGTGCCAGGTTGTCGATGCCCATCTCGCGGGCGATCTCCAGAAGCTCCGGCACTGGCTTTTGCTTGAGTTCGGTAAGATTCATCGGTGTGTTCAGAATTCGCTCGTGGAAGCCGGGCGGCAGTGCGCCGTGAGGAAAGACAGGAGGCGAGACGATGACGCCCTGTGGATGCGTTCAGAGCCCGGACAGGCTACCTCTCGTCATGCTGCATCGAATGGCCATGGGCGGGCAACCGCACTCTGGGGTTGCCGGGCCGATATCGGTAGCGAGGAAGCAGGTTCGTTTTCGCCTGACCTGCGGGTCCGGGCCAGGCGGCCGGGATCGCGGGCTGAAGCAGTGGGCTGTCTGACGACTTGGAAACTGACCGTGACGGGATCGCCGCGAGACGGTCGGGAAGCATTCGGAACAGGCGAACGACCCGATACTAGTCAAGGCGGCGTGCGAACGCAAGCCCCGGGGCCCGCGACAATTGACACGACCGGGAGCGCCGCGCACCCTTGCTCCTGATCGATTCGAAGGAACTGCCATGACCTCGCCACAGGACCCGGCGCCCTCCACTGCCGACCCGCTTCCGGCCGCCGTGGCCGGCGATCCCACCCGGCTCGCCGCCATCGACCTCGGCTCCAACAGCTTCCACCTGCTGGTGGCCAACTATCAGGACGACCGCCTGCAGGTGGTGGCCCGCCTCGGCGAGAAGGTGCAGCTGGCCGCCGGCCTCGACGACGACGGCCGGCTCGGCGAGGCGGCCATGCAGCGCGCCCTGGACTGCCTGGCCCGCTTCGCCCCCTTCCTCGAGGACATCACCCCGGGCCACCTGCGGGTGGTGGGCACCAACGCGCTGCGCGACGCGACCAACAGCCAGGTGCTGATCGAGCGTGCCGAGGCCCTGCTCGGCCACCGCATCGAGATCATCGCCGGCCGCGAGGAGGCCCGCCTGATCTACCTGGGCGCGGCCCACGCCCTGGCCGAGGACGGCCGCCGGCTGATCGTCGACATCGGCGGCGGCTCCACGGAGTTCATCATCGGCGAGCGCTTCGAGCCCCTGGCGCTGGAAAGCCTGCGCATGGGCTGCGTGACCTTCACCCGCCGCTTCTTCGCGAGTGGCGAGATCAGCGAGAGGCGCATGCGCCAGGCGGAACTCGCCGCCCTCTCGGAGCTGGCCAATATCCAGCGCCCCTACCAGCGCCTGGGCTGGGCCGACCCGGTGGGGTCCAGCGGCACCATCAAGGCGGCGGCCGCAGTGATCGCGGCCGCCGGCGATGCCCCGGAGGGGGTGATCACCCGCAACGGCCTGGCCGCCCTGCGCAAGCGCCTGATCAAGTGCAGGAAGCTCGACAAGGTGGCCATGGAGGGCCTCAAGGCCGACCGCTCGCGGGTCTTTCCCGCCGGGGTGGCGATCCTCGGGGCGATCTTCGAGGCCTTCGACCTGGAGCGGATGCGCTATGCCGACGGCGCCCTGCGCGAGGGGGTGCTCTACGACATGGTGGGGCGCAACAGTCCCGAGGACTCGCGCCTCAAGACCCTGGACGGTCTGGCCCGCAACTACCAGGTGGACGGCCGCCAGGCCGACAACGTGGCGACCACCGCCGGTGCCCTGCTCGACCAGGTCCGCGGGGCCTGGGGCCTCGACGACGACCAGGCGCGCTTCCTCGACTGGGGGAGCCGCCTGCACGAGATCGGCCTGGCCATCTCGCACAGTCAGTTCCATCGCCACGGCGCCTACCTGCTGGAGCACTCCGACCTGGCCGGCTTCTCGCGGCCCGAGCAGCGCCTGCTGGCCTTCCTGGTGCGCGCCCACCGTCGCAAGTTCCCGGTCAAGGAGTGGCAGGCCCTGCCCGAGTCGGAACGCCGTCCCCACGCCCGCCTGGCGCGGCTGCTGCGCCTGGCGGTGATCCTCAACCACTCCCGGCCCGAGCAGCCCCCCGCCGTGCCACGGCTCGAGGCCGAGGGCGAGACGCTGACGCTGACGCTGGCCGGCGAGGAGCCCCCGGCGCTGCTGCTCAACGACCTGGAGCAGGAGGCGGCCTACCAGCAGGCCGCGGACTTCCCGCTGGTGCTGCGCGGCTGATCCAGCCCTCGGCGAGCGCCAGCCACGCCTCATCCACAGGGTCGAGGACCGCCACCGGCGTGTCTCCCGCCCGGACCACCAGCAGCCGCCCACGCGCCCAGGGCGGCACGCCGAGCTCCTGGAGCAGCCGCTTGAGGTCGCGCCGGCCACGGCCGGGCAGGTGCAGCCGCTCGCCCCCCTGCCGCGGCACCACCCGCAGGCACGCCGGTGCACCGTCTGCCCGCCCCAGTGCGACCCTCACCTCGCCCAGCGGGGTCACCAGCGGCGGGTGGCCGTCCCACTCCGCCTGCCAGTCGGCCGGCAGCAGTTCCGGGGGCGCGAGCAGGTGGAGCCGCCCTCGCCAGACCCTGGCCTCGGCACCCGGCCAGGCCACCCGCACCTCGGCCCCCTCTCCGGCACCCAGCTGGGCCAGCAGCGTCTCGAGACGCCGCGCCGGCGGCCGCGGCAGGCACAACCGCTCGCAACAGTGCCGGACCAGCAGGCGCCGTCGAGGGTCGGAGAGCGCCGCCAGGCCCGCCACCGGCAGCCGGGCAGGGTCACCACCCAGCCGCTCCAGGTCCAGCCCGGCGAGTTCGGCGAGCAGGCCGTCGGCTTCACCTGCGAGTGCCGAGCTGCGGGCGAGGGCCGCGCCGGCATGGGGCCAGCGGGAGGCGAGCAGCGGCAGCACGCCATGGCGCAGGAAGTTGCGATCCAGGCTCTCGTCGGCGTTGGAGGGGTCCTCCAGCCAGGCCAGGCCCCGGTGCCCTACCTCGGCCTCGAGGGTCGAGCGTGCGACACCGAGTAGCGGGCGCTCGAGCCGCCGGTCCCGCCAGTCGCGGCATGCCGCCATCCCGGCCAGGCCGCGCACCCCGCTGCCGCGCAGGGCGGCCAGCAGGAAGCTCTCGGCCTGGTCATCCCGATGCTGGGCCAGCCAGAGGCTCTCCCCGGGCGTCACGCGCCGGGCGAAGGCCGCATAGCGCGCCTCCCGGGCCGCCCCTTCCAGCCCCTGTCCGGCGGCCCGGTCGACGACGACACCTTCCACGAACAGCGGCACGCCTAGGCGCGAACAGAGCCGTCGGCAGTGATCCTCGAAAGCGTCGGCGGCCGGCTGCAGCCCATGGTGGACATGCAGGGCCCGCAGGGGACGCGGATGGCGACGACAGGCCTCCGCGGTGAGCGTCAGCAGCAGCGAGGAGTCGAGGCCCCCGGAGAGGGCCACCCAGACGCAGCGCCCCGGCGGGGTAGCCGCCAGGGCGCTGTCGATACGGCGTTGCAGGGACATGGCCGAATCCAGGCAGGCCCCCTAGGCAGGCGCCCCGTAGCTCATCAGGCGCTCGTAGCGACGCGCCAGCATCTGGTCCGTGTCCATCGCCTCCAGGCGGTCGAGGCTCGCCAGCAGCGACGCCTTGATCCGCTCGGCGGTGGTCACCGGGTGGCGGTGGGCGCCGCCCAGGGGCTCGGGAATCAGGGTATCGACCAGCCCCAGCTCCTTGAGGCGCTCGGCGGTGATCCCCATGGCCTGGGCGGCATCGGAGGCCTTCTCGGCGCTCTTCCAGAGGATGGAGGCGCAGCCCTCGGGGGAGATCACCGAGTAGGTGGAGTACTGCAGCATGGCCAGCTCGTCGCAGACGCCGATGGCCAGCGCCCCGCCGGAGCCGCCCTCGCCGACCACGGTGGCGACGATCGGCGTGCGCAGGCGCGACATGACCGCCAGGTTGTAGGCGATGGCCTCGGACTGGCCGCGTTCCTCGGCATCGATGCCGGGATAGGCTCCCGGGGTGTCGATGAAGGTCAGTACCGGCATCTTGAAGCGCTCGGCCATCTCCATCAGGCGGCAGGCCTTGCGGTAGCCCTCGGGGCGCGGCATGCCGAAGTTGCGGCGCACCTTCTCGTGGACGTCGCGCCCCTTCTGGTGGCCGATCACCATCACCGGCTTGTCGTCCAGGCGCGCCACGCCGCCGACGATGGCGGCATCGTCGGCGAACTTGCGATCGCCGTGCAGCTCGTCGAAGTCGCTGAAGACGTGCTCCAGGTAGTCCAGGGTGTAGGGGCGCTGGGGATGGCGCGAGAGCTGCGAGACCTGCCAGGGGCTCAGGTCCTTGAAGATCGACTCGGTGAGCTTGCGGCTCTTCTCCTCGAGACGGCCGATCTCGTCGCTGAGGTTGACCTGGCTGTCGTTGCCGACCAGCCGCAGCTCCTCGATCTTGGCCTGCAGCTCGGCGATGGGCTGTTCGAAGTCGAGATAGTTGGGATTCATTGGCGGGAGGCCTTGTGGTGTTTCACCGCCCTGCACGTCGAGGCCAGGCGCGGCGCGAAAAATGAGAAGTGGCTGGCATTATCGCACCCTCAACGCGCCACGCAAGGCGACACATCGACTGCTCGGGGCTGATCCGGCGGAAGGCCTGCGAGGAGGCGCTGTGAACCCCTCCCTGGGCGCTACCGACGCCCTGCGGCGCTCTCACGTCCCGCTCCGCTTGCAGGGCCGGTGCTGGCCATCCATGGCCAGCCCGTTCGGAGCAATGCTCCTCACCCCTGGCGTAGGACCTCCTCTACGGCCTGCCCCCGGCGGCCCCTCGCGGGCATGCTGAAGGCCACGGCCCGTTTACCGATACTTCAGTCTTACCCCATCCTGGCCCTGCACCTCGCGCAGGCCGGTCAGCAGTTCGTCGCTTGGGGTGACGCGCCACTCCTCGGCGAGCTCCAGCCAGCCCGAGGCCTCGGCATTGCGGTAGCGCAGCCGCACCGGCAGGCCTTCAGCGTTACAGAAGGGCGCGAGGCTGGCACGCAGGGAGTCCACCAGGCGTCCGTTGAGGCGGCCGCCGTCCAGGGAGAGCTCCACCGCCTGGCCGAAGCGGCTGCGCGCCTCGACCATCGGCGTGACCTCCTTGCCGCGCAGGCGCAGGCCGCCGGAGTAGTCGTCGCTTGCGACCTCGCCCTCGACGATCATCACCTGGTCGGCCTCGAGGCGGCCACGCAGCTGGTCATAGAGCTCGCCGAACAGCGAGGCCTCGATGCGCCCGGTGCGGTCGTCCAGGGTGATGAAGGCCATGGTATCGCCGCGCTTGGACTTCATGGTCCGCACGCCGACCACCAGGCCCGCCACCCGCTGGGGCTCGCGGGAGGGCTTGAGATCACTGATGCGGGTGGAGACGAAGCGGGCGAGCTCGCCCTCGTACTCGTCGATGGGATGGCCGGTGAGGTAGAGCCCCAGGGTCTCCTTCTCGCCGGCGAGGCGCTCCTTGTCGCTCCACTCCCGGACCCGGCGGTAGTCGGCGTAGGCATCCCCGGCCGACTCGTCGACGAAGGCCTCGCCGAACATGTCCATCATCCCCAGGTTCTGGTTGGTCTGGGTCTGGACCGCCGCCTTCAGGGCGTCCTCCAGGGCCGCGCTGAGCACCGCACGGCTCGGCCCCAGGTTGTCCAGGGCACCGGAGCGGATCAGCGCCTCCAGGGTGCGCTTGTTCATGCGCTTGGGATCGACCCGGCGGCAGAAGTCGAAGAGGTCCTCGAAGGGGCCGCCCGCCTCCCGGGCCTCGACGATGGCGCCGATCGGGCCCTCGCCGACCCCGCGGATCGCCCCCAGGCCATAGACGACCCGCGCCTGGTCATCGACGGTGAACTTGTAGCCGCCAACGTTGACGTCGGGCGGGGTCACCGTGAGCGAGAGGTGGCGGCACTCCTCGATCAGCGGCACCACCTTGTCGAGGTTGTCCATCTCGGTGGACATCACCGCCGCCATGAAGGGCCCGGGATAGTGGGCCTTCAGCCAGGCGGTCTGGTAGGAGACCAGCGCATAGGCCGCCGAGTGGGACTTGTTGAAGCCGTAGCCGGCGAACTTCTCCACCAGGTCGAAGATGTTGCCGGCGAGGTCCTTGTCGATGCCGTTGGCCGCGCAGCCCTCCATGAAGCCGGCGCGCTGCTTGGCCATCTCCTCGGGCTTCTTCTTGCCCATGGCACGACGCAGCATGTCGGCCTGGCCCAGCGAGTAGCCCGCCATCACCTGGGCGATCTGCATCACCTGCTCCTGGTAGAGGATGATGCCGTAGGTGGGGGCGAGCACCGGCTTGAGCAGCTCGTGCTGGTAGTCCGGGTGCGGGTAGGAGATCTCCGCCCGGCCATGCTTGCGGTTGATGAAGTCGTCGACCATCCCCGACTGCAGGGGCCCCGGGCGGAACAATGCCACCAGGGCGATCATGTCCTCCAGGGAGTCGGGCAGCAGGCGCTTGATCAGCTCCTTCATGCCGCGGGACTCGAGCTGGAAGACCGCCGTGGTCTCGGCCTTCTTGAGCATCTCGAAGGTCGGCACGTCATCCAGCGGGATGGTGTCGATGTCCAGCGGCCCCTGGCCCTCGGTGGCACGCACCTTGTCGACCATTTCCAGCGCCCAGTCGATGATGGTCAGGGTGCGCAGGCCGAGGAAGTCGAACTTGACCAGCCCCGCCTCCTCGATGTCGTTCTTGTCGAACTGCACCACCAGGCCGTTGCCGTCCTCGTCGCAGAGCAGCGGCGAGAAGTCGGTGAGCTTCGTCGGCGCGATCACCACGCCGCCGGCATGCTTGCCGGTGCCGCGGGTGATGCCCTCGAGCTTGAGCGCCATCTCCCAGATCTCGGCGGCCTCCTCGTCGTTGTCGAGGAACTCCTTGAGCGCCGGCTCGGCCTCCAGCGCCTTGGCGAGGGTCATGCCCACCTCGAAGGGGATCAGCTTGGAGAGCTTGTCGCCCAGTGAATAGGGCTTGCCCTGGGCACGCGCCACGTCGCGCACCACCGCCTTGGCCGCCATGGTGCCGAAGGTGACGATCTGGGAGACGGCGTCGCGGCCATAGCGGTCGGCCACGTAGTCGATCACCCGGTCGCGCTTCTCCATGCAGAAGTCGACGTCGAAGTCGGGCATCGAGACCCGCTCGGGGTTGAGGAAGCGCTCGAACAGCAGGTCGTAGCCGATGGGGTCGAGGTCGGTGATCTTCTGGGCGTAGGCGACCAGCGAGCCGGCACCGGAACCGCGCCCCGGCCCCACCGGGACATCGTTGTCCTTGGCCCACTGGATGAAGTCCATCACGATCAGGAAGTAGCCGGGAAAGCCCATCTGGATGATGATGTCGAGCTCGAAGTCGAGCCGCTTGCGATAGCGGGCATCGATCTCGGCATACTCCGCCCCGTCGCGCGGATAGCGCTCCACCGGATAGAGGACGTCCAGCCGCTCGGTGAGGCCGTCGTGGGAGATCTTGCGGAAGTACCCGTCCTGGGTCATGCCCTCGGGAATCTCGAACTCCGGCAGGAAGATCTCGCCCAGGCGCACCTCCACGTTGCAGCGCGCGGCGATCATCACGCTGTTCTCGAGCGCCTCGGGGATATCGGCGAACAGCTCCGTCATCTCCTCGGGGCTCTTGAGGTACTGCTCCTCGGTATAGCGGCGCTCGCGGCGCTTGTCGTCCAGCGCCTTGCCCTCACCGATGGACACCCGGGTCTCGTGGGCCCAGAAGTCCTCGCGGGCGAGGAAGCGCACGTCGTTGGTGGCCACCACCGGGGTGCCGGTCTCCACGGCCAGATCCACCGAGAGGTGCACGCACTCCTCCTCCAGCGCCCGGCCTGTGCGGGTCAGCTCCAGGTAGAAGCGTCCCGGGAAGGCGGCGTTCCACTCCTCGAGCAGGGCGCGGGCCTCGTCGTGATGGTCGCTGAGCAGGTGGCGGCCGACCTCCCCTTCCCGGCCACCGGAGAGGGCGATCAGCCCCGCGCTCTGCTCGAGCACCCAGGCCTTGTCGAGCAGCGCCTGGCCCTGGCGCTGGCCGTGCATCCAGCCCCGCGAGATCAGCTCGGTGAGGTTGCGATAGCCGGTCTCGTCCATGGCCAGCAGCGTCAGGCGATAGGGATGCCCCTCGTCATGCGGGTTGGCCAGCCAGAGGTCGCTGCCGATGATCGGCTTGAGGCCCGCGCCCTGGGCGCCCTTGTAGAACTTGACCAGGCCGAAGAGGTTGGCCTCGTCGGTCAGCGTCAGGGCCGGCAGGCCCTGGTCCACGGCGGCCTGGACCAGCGGCTTGAGACGCACCAGGCCGTCGACCAGGGAGAACTCGCTGTGAACGCGAAGATGAACGAAGGGCGTGGTCATAAAGGGCTCGGGGCTTGGCAGTAGATGATCAGTACAGGAAGTTCGAGGCTATCCCGGAAGCAGGCCCCGGAGCGCCGGACCGTCGAGGAGGCGCTGTGAACCCCTCCCTGGGCGCTACCGATGCCCTGCTGCGCTCTCGCGTCCCGCTCCGCTTGCAGGTCCGGTGCTGGCCATCCTGGCCAGCCCGTTCGGAGCGATGCTCCTCACCCCTGGCATAGGACCTCCTCTTCGGCCTGCTCCCGGCGCCTCTCGTGGTGCCGCTTGAGCGACCTAGAACAGTGCCAGCTGGCGCTTTACCGGACCGAAGGAGCGGCGGTGCTCCGGCAGCGGCCCCAGGCGTTCCAGGGCGGCCAGGTGCTCGCGGGTCGGGTAGCCCTTGTGGCGGGCGAAGCCGTAGTCGGGATGCCGGGCATCGAGGGCCACCATGCCCGCGTCACGGGCGACCTTGGCCAGTATCGAGGCGGCGGCGATGGCCGGATGGCGGGCATCGCCCTTGACCACCGCCTGGCCGGGCACATGATGCCCGGGCAGGCGATTGCCGTCCACCAGCAGGTACTCGGCCGCCGGCACCAGGGCATCGATGGCACGGCGCATGGCGAGGTGCGTGGCATGGTAGATATTGAGCGCGTCCACCTCGGCGGCCGACGCCTCGGCCACGGCACAGGCCAGTGCCCGGTCGCGGACCTCGAGCGCCAGGGCCTCGCGACGCCGCGCGGTGAGCACCTTGGAGTCGGCAAGGCCCGCGATGGGGCGCGCCGGGTCGAGGATCACCGCGGCGGCGACCACCGGGCCAACCAGCGGGCCTCGCCCCACCTCGTCGACCCCGGCCAGGCGCTCGCCGGCATAGTCGATCGAGAGCGGCGGCAGCTCGCGGCCCCCTTTGCCTCTCGCACACGCTTTTGCCGTCATGGCGCCACCTCCTCGGTCAGCGCCGGGGCGACGCTCTCGGGCAGCGGCCTGCCTGCGACCAGCGCCTCGATGGCCTCGGCCGCCCGGCGGCTGGCGTCCCGCTGCAGGCCGGCATGCATCGCGGCGAAGCGCGCCTCCAGGGCCGCCCGCCCCGCGTCATCGTCGAGCATCTCGCCCAGGCGCTCGGCAATCGCCTCGGGGGTGGCCGCGTCCTGGATCAGCTCCGGCACCAGGCTATCCCGGGCGATCAGGTTGGGCAGCGAGATCCATTCGGTCTTCACCAGTCGCCTGGCCAGCCAGTGGGTCATGGGCGCCATCCGGTAGGCGACCAGCATCGCGCGGTGGCAGAGCATCGCCTCCAGGGCCGCGGTGCCCGAGGCGAGCAGCACCGCGTCGCTTGCCACCATCGCCTCCCGGGCCCGGCCATCGACCAGGGCGAGGCGGTCCGCCAGGGCGGGATGCTTGGCAATCAGCTCCTCCAGCTCGGCGCGGCGCGCCGGCGTCGCCGCCGGGACCACCACCCGCAGGCCGGGACGCTCGGCACATAGCCGCTCGGCGGCGGCGAGAAAGGTCTCGCCCAGGAAGCGGATCTCGCTGGCCCGGGAGCCTGGCAGCACCGCCAGCACCGGGCCATCGGCAGGCAGGCCCAGCTCGGCACGCGCGGCCGCGCGGTCGTTGGCCAGCGGCAGCTCATCGGCCAGCGGGTGGCCGACGAAGGCCACCGGGACCCGATGGCGCGCATAGAAGGCCGCCTCGAAGGGCAGGAAGGTGAGCATGGCGTCGACCGACCTCGCGATGCCCTTGACCCGCCCCTGGCGCCAGGCCCAGACGGAGGGGCTGACGTAGTGGGCGGTGGTGAGGCCCGCCTCGCGCAGCTGCCGCTCCAGGCCGAGGTTGAAGTCCGGGGCATCGATGCCGACCATGATATCGGGTTGCCAGGCCAGCGCATCGCGCCTGAGTTCGCGCCGCACCCGGACCAGGCCGGGCAGGTGACGAATCACCTCGACCAGGCCCATGACCGACAGGGTCTCCAGGGGGAAGCGGCTGTCGATGCCCTCGGCGATCATGCGAGGGCCGCCGATGCCGCGGAATTCGGCCCCCGGATGACGCGCCTTCAGCGCCCGCATCAGGCCGGCCCCCAGGATATCGCCCGAGAGCTCGCCCGCGACCAGGTAGACGCGCCGGACCGTCATGACGCTGCCATGCTCAGCGGATGATGCCGCGAGTCGAGGCCTCGATGGAGGCGACGAAGGCCTCGGTCTCGGGCAGCGCGAAGCGCTCCCGGATCTGGACCAGGGCCTGCTCGGTGGTCAGCCCCTGGCGGTAGACCAGCTTGTAGGCCTCGCCCAGCGCACGGATGGCCTCCTTGGAGAAGCCGCGGCGCTTGAGCCCCACCAGGTTCAGGCCATGGACCTGGGCCGGGTTGCCGTTGATCATCACGTAGGCCGGGGTGTCCTTGGTGATGATCGAGCCGCCGCCGGCCATGGCGTGTTCGCCGAAGTGGCAGAACTGGTGGATGGCCGAGAGCCCGCCGAGGATGACGAAGTCACCCAGGTGCACATGGCCGGCGAGGGTCACCTGGTTGGCCAGGATGCAGTCGTTGCCGATCACGCAGTCGTGGCCCACATGGACATAGGCCATGAAGAGGTTGCGCGAGCCGATGGTGGTCTCGCCGCGATCCTGGGCGGTGCCGCGATGCAGGGTGGCCCCCTCGCGGATGACGTTGTCGTCGCCCATCACCAGGCGTGTCGGCTCCCCCGCATACTTCTTGTCCTGGCAGTCCTCGCCCACCGAGGCGAACTGGAAGATGCGGGTACGCGCGCCCAGCACGGTGGGCCCCTTGAGCACGACATGGGGGCCGATGTGGCTACCGGGCCCGATCTCGACATCGGGCCCGATCACCGTGAAGGGCCCGACCTCGACATCGTCGGCCAGGCGTGCCGCGGGATCGATGAGGGCGGTGGGGTGTATCAAGCGACCTTCCTCTCGGCGCAGGTGATGTCGGCCTCGCAGACCAGCTCGTCGTCCACCGTGGCCCGGCAGGCGAACTTCCAGATGCCGCGCTTGGTGCGTTCGACCCTGGCTTCCAGCACCAGCTGGTCGCCCGGCATCACCGGGCGCTTGAAGCGCACGTTGTCGCTGGCCACCAGGTAGTAGACGTAGCCGTCGGCGGGCAGCTTGTTGACGGTCTTGAAACCGAGGATGCCACAGGCCTGGGCCAGCGCCTCGACCACCAGCACCCCGGGCATGATCGGGTGGTGCGGGAAGTGGCCGTTGAAGAAGGGCTCGTTGATGCTGACATTCTTGTAGGCAACGATGGCTTCGCCCAGGGTGATCTCCGTCACCCGGTCCACCAGCAGGAAGGGGTAGCGGTGGGGCAGATACTCACGAATCTCGTTGATGTCCATTACCATCGTAGCGACCTCTGAAATGACAGGATGCCCGTCCGGGGAGGGGCATGGCCGGCAGCAGGGGCCGGCAGAGACAGGCGGTGGATTATACCGCCCTGCGACGCGGCCTCAACCGCTGCGGCCGGCCTTCTCGAGCCGCGCCAGGCGCCGCGCGATATCGTCGAGTTGCTTGAAGCGCACCGCGTTGCGGCGCCACTGGGCGTTGTCCATGGCGCCGGTCCCCGACGAGTAGATGCCGGGTTCGAGGATCGAGTTGGTCACCAGGCTCATGCCGGTGACCTGCACCCCGTCGGCGATGGTCAGGTGGCCGGAGAGCCCCACCCCGCCCCCCAGCATGCAGTGGCGGCCCACCCGGGTGGAGCCGGCGATGCCCACGCAGCCGGCCAGGGCGCTGTGGTCGCCGATCTGCACGTTGTGGGCGATCTGTACCTGGCTGTCGATCTTGACGTCATCGCCGATCAGGGTGTCGCCGAGGGCGCCGCGATCGATGCTCGAGCAGCTGCCCACCTCGACGTCGTCGCCCAGCACCACGCCGCCCAGTTGGGCGATCTTGTGCCAACGCGCGCCGTCGTGGGCGAAGCCGAAGCCGTCGCCGCCGATCACGCAGCCGCTGTGCAGGATGGCCCGGGCCCCGATCACCACGCCATGGCAGACGGTGACATTGGCGTGCAGCCGCGACCCGGCGCCGATGCGCGAGTCGGCGCCCACTACGCAGCCCGGGCCGACGACCACCTCGTCAGCCAGCTCGACGCCCGGCTCGATCACCGCCTGGGGGCCGATGGCGACGTCCGCCCCCAGGCGGACGTTGTCGGCGACCACCGCCGTGGGATGGATGCCGGCCGGGGTGCGCCCGGCCAGGGGATCGAAGAGCCGCGACAGCTCGGCGTAGCCGAGGTAGGGATTGTCCATCTCCAGGCGCGCCACCGGACAGCTCTCGGCATGGCCGGGGGCCAGCAGCACCGCCGCCGCCCGGGTGCCCGGCAGGTCCTTGAGGTAGGCGCGATTGGCGAGGAAGGCCACCTGGTCCGGCTCGGCCTCCCGGAGCGTGGCCAGGCCACTCACCTGCCGCCCGCCGTCCCCCTCGAGGCGGGCTCCCAGGCGCTCGGCGATCTCGGCCAGTGTGAGGGTTCGGGCGTCTTGGTTCATGGGGACTCGCTGTCGTGGGGCGGCCGGCTCAGTAGAGGGTATTGAGGATCTCGGTGACTTCCCCGGTCAGGTTCTGCAGCTCCCGTTCGGAATGCAGCACGCCGTTCGGGTCCACCAGCACCTCGACCCCGTGACGGTCGATGACCCGCTGGACGGCCTGATCCAGCTTGGGCTCGGCCTCCTGGAGGAACTGCTGCTCGGACTGCTGGCGCGCCTGGCCGATCTCCTGGCGCAGCTGCTCGAAGCGCTGGCCCTTGCGCTGGAACTCCTGCATGGCCGTGCGCCGTTCGGTCTCGGTCATGCTTTCGCCCTGCTGCAGGCGCTGCTGCATCTGCTGAAGCTCCTGGCCCAGCGACTCGGCCTCCTGCTGCTGGCCGGCGAGGCGGTTGCGCAGCTCGTTCATGGAACGCTGGGCGGCGTCGGTCTCCATCAGCGCGGCGCGCCAGTCGAGCACGGCCACCTCCTCGGCCTGGGCCGGCAGGGTGACGGCGACCAGCAGGCTGAGGCAGAGGGCGGCGGAGAGCTTGCGCATTACGGGGGACTCCTCGATAGGGGGCCGGATCAGAAGGTCTGACCGAGCGAGAACTGGAAGAACTGGGTGTCGTCACCGTCCTTGTCATTGAGAGGCTCGGCGACGCTGAAGGTCAGCGGCCCCACCGGGGTCAGCCAGGAGAGGCCGACGCCCGCGCTGTAGCGCAGCTCGCCCAGGTCGACGCCGGATTCGCAGGACGAGGTGAACCCCTCGGGCACGTCGTAGCAGTCGGTCAGGAAGGTGTTGCCGGCATCCAGGAACAGCGAGGCCTGCAGGGAGCGCTGGTCCTCGACGAAGGGTACCGGGAAGAGCACCTCGGCGCTGCCCTCCACCAGCACGTTGCCGCCCAAGGTACGGTCGTCGCCACCGTTGCGCTCGGTAGTGGCCGGCCCCAGGGTGTTGCCGGTGAAGCCGCGCACCGAGCCCAGGCCGCCCGAGAAGAAGTTCTCGTAGAACGGATAGGGGTCGTCGCCGACGCTGTCCGCGTAGCCCAGCTCGCCGCTGAACTTCAGCCCCCAGGTCTGCTCCTCGTTGAGGGGGAAGATCTGGCGGGCCCTGGCGCGCAGCTTGTAGTACTCGGCGTCGCTGCCCGGCACCGCGCTCTCCAGCGACAGACGCTGGTAGTTGCCGGCGGTGGGCATGATGCCGCGGTTGAGGTTGTTGCGGGTCCAGCTGGCGGTGAGCTTCAGGCTCTGGGCGTCACTACCCTGATCCTCCTCATACTGGATGATCTCGGCCGGTGTATCGCGGAAAGTCCTGAGGGTCAGGTCCTCGACAGAGGCCCCGAAGTTCAGGCGGGTCAGCTCGTTGATCGGATAACCGAAGTTGATGCCCCCACCGTAGGCGTCGGTAGAGAAGGTCGAGATATCGGAGTCCTCGTAGTCGGTCTCGCGGTAGTAGAGGTTGTAGCCCCGCGAGATGCCGTCCAGGGTCCAGTAGGGATCGGTGAAGCCGAAGTTGAGGCTGGTGAAGGTGTCGCTGCGCTGGGCACCGAGGTTGACCCGGTTGCCGGTGCCCAGGAAGTTGTTCTGGGACAGCGAGGCGCCGTAGATCACCCCGGCGCTCTGGGAGAAGCCGATGCTCGCCGAGATCGAACCGGAGGGCTGCTCCTCCACGGTGTAGGTGACGTCCAGCTTGTCGGGTTCGCCGGCCACCGGGCGCGTCTCCACGTCGACCTGCTTGAAGAAGCCCAGGCGCTCGAGGCGCTGGCGCGACTGGCTGATCGACTCGGTGGAGGCCGGCGCGCCCTCCATCTGGATCATCTCGCGACGCAGCACCTCGTCCTGGGTGGTGGTGTTGCCGGCGAACTCGATGCGCCGCACGTAGGCCCGGCGGCCCGGCTCGATGCGGAAGGTCAGGTCCACGGTGTCGCCGCGGGTGGCGACCTCGGGAATGCCGTCCACGTTGGCGAAGGCGAAGCCCTCGGCCCCCAGCCGCGAGCGCAGGGCCTCCGAGGAGGCGGTGACGTCGCTGCGCGAGAAGATCTCGCCGGTCTCCACCGCGAGCAACTCACGGGCCTCGCGCTCGGGGATGCGCAGGTCGCCGGCGAAGCGGATGTCGCCCAGCCGGTACTGCCGCCCCTCGTCGATGTTCACGGTGACGAAGATCCGCGACTTGTCGGGGCTGATCGAGACCTGGGAGGACTCGATGTTGAAGTTCACGTAGCCGCGGTCCAGATAGAAGGAGCGCAGCCGCTCCAGGTCGCCGGACAGGGCCTCGCGGGAGTACTCGTCGCTGGAGAACCAGCCGAAGAACCAGCCCGGCCTGTCGTCGAGTTCGAAGACCTCGCGCAACTCGTCATCGGTGAAGTCGCGGTTGCCGACGATGTTGATCTGGCGGATCTTGGCCACCGCCCCCTCGTCGATGTCGATGTTGACCTGGACCTGGCCCTCGCCGACCTCCTCGACGGAGGTCTCGATCCGCGCGCTGTAGCGCCCCTGGGACTGGTAGACCCCCTCGAGCTCGCGCTGGATCTCCTCGAGGGTGGAGAGCTGCAGCACCTGGCCCTCATCGAGCCCGGCCTGCTTGAGGCCGTTGCGCAGGTCCTCGTCGGGGATCTGGTTGTTGCCCTCGATGTTGAGGCGCGCGATGGTCGGGCGCTCGACCACCTGGATGATCAGCACATCCCCCTCGCGGGCCAGGCTGACGTCCTCGAACAGGCCCGTGGCGAAGAGCTCGCGGGCCGCCTCGGCCAGCTCGCGCTCGTCCACCCGATCGCGGGCGCTGACAGGAAAGGCATTGAACACGGAGGCGGGGGAGACCCGCTGCAGCCCCTCAACCCTGATGTCGGCAACGTCGAAAGGTTGTGCCTGTGCCGCCTGGGCACCCACGAGCAGCAGCGCCGCCAGTCCGATGGTCTTGATTTTCATGCAGTCGATTCGCTCGCGTTGATCTGCCGTCCTGTCCAGACAGGCACCTTATACATTTGTACTGGCCACTGACAAGCCGGCGCCCGGCTACCAGAGCCGCATCAGGTCGAAATAGAGCGCCATCAACATCAGGGTGCCGACCAGCGCCAGGCCGATGCGCAGGCCCACGGCCTGGGCCTGCTCGGACACCGGGCGACCGCGCACCACCTCGACCAGGTAATAGAGCAGGTGGCCGCCGTCGAGCACCGGGATCGGCAGCAGGTTGAGCACCCCCAGGCTGATCGAGAGGTAGGCCAGGAAGCTGACGAAGCTCTCCAGGCCCGCGCGGGCCGAGTCGCCGGAGATCCGGGCGATGGTGATGGGCCCGGAGAGGTTCGACGGCGAGATCAGCCCCACCACCATCTTGCGGATGGCCCCCAGGGTCAGCACCGTCATCTCGCCGGTACGCGAAAGCGACTGGCCCACGGCGGCCAGCGGGCCGTAGCGGATCTCTCGACGGTACTCATCGGGCCAGCTGACGGCCTCGACGCCGGCGCCGATGTAGCCGATGGTCACACCCTCCTGCAGCTCGTTGCGGCCGGGCGTGACGGTGACCTCGAGGCGCTCGCCGTTGCGCAGCACCTCGAGGTCGAGGGGCTCACCCGGGCTCGCGCGGACCCGGTCGACGAAGGCCATCCAGTCCGCTACCGGCTCGCCGTCCACCGCGACGACCTCGTCGCCGACGCGCAGGCCGGCCTCGGCGGCCGCCTCGCCCTCGACCACCTGGCCCAGCACCGCCGGGATCTCGGGCTGCCAGGGGGTCAGCCCCAGGCTCGGCAGCGGCCGGGGCGGATCCTGGCGCACCAGCCAGTCCTGCACCGGCAGGCGATAGGTCTGCGGGTCGGCGGTGGCCTCGTCCCGGGCCTGCACCTCGAGCTCGCCGCTCTCGCCGATGGCCGCGACCAGCTTGAGGTTGATCTCGTCCCAGGAGCGCACCGCCTCGCCGCGCACCGCGGTGATCTCCTGCCCCGCCTCGAGGCCGCCACGGCTCGCCGGGGAGTCCGGCGCCACGCTGCCGATCACCGGTGCCACCGTGGTGGTACCGGCCACGAACAGGGCCCAGTAGGCGACGATGGCCAGCAGGAAGTTGGCCAGCGGGCCGGCCGCGACGACGGCGATGCGCTGCCAGACCGTCTTGTTGTTGAAGGCCTGATGCCGCTCGGCGGGATCGACGTGGCCCTCTCGCTCATCGAGCATCTTCACGTAGCCACCCAGCGGGATGGCGGCCACCATGAACTCCGTGCCGTGGCGGTCGCGGCGCGACCAGAGCGGCTTGCCGAAGCCCACCGAGAAGCGCAGCACCTTCACGCCGCAGCGCCGGGCCACCCAGAAGTGACCGAACTCGTGGAAGGTGATCAAGAGGCCGAGCACCACGATCACGGCCAGCACGTTCTGGATCAGGCCCAAGGCAATCTCCTTGCAGTCAACTGCGTGAAGGCGCGGGCGTCATTGCCGCGCCAGCCAGGCGTGTGCCGCCCGCCGGGCGAGGTCATCGGCCTCGAGGATGGTCTCGAGGTCCCCGGCCGGGGAGACCGGGCGCTCATCGCGAACCCGGGCCACCAGCTCGCCGATCTCGGTGAAGCCGAGACGGCCGGCCAGGAAGGCCTCCACCGCCACCTCGTTGGCGGCATTGAGCACCGCCGGAGCGGTACCGCCCGCGGCCATGGCCTCCCGAGCCAGGCGCAGGCAGGGAAAGGCCATCTCGTCGGCGGGCTCGAAGTCGAGCCGCGCGACCCGGAAGAGGTCCAGCGCCTCCACCCCGGCGTCGATGCGCTCCGGCCAGGCCAGTCCGTAGGCGATGGGGGTACGCATGTCCGGATTGCCCAGCTGGGCGATCACCGAGCCGTCGCTGTAGGCCGCCATGGAGTGGATCACGCTCTGGGGGTGCACCACCACCTGCACCTGGTCGGGACGGGCATCGAAGAGCCAGCACGCCTCGATCAGCTCGAGCCCCTTGTTCATCAGGGTGGCGCTGTCCACCGAGATCTTGCGCCCCATGGACCAGTTGGGATGGTCGCAGGCTTGGTCCGGGGTCACGCGGTCCAGGGCATCCCGCGACCAGCCGCGGAAGGGGCCGCCCGAGGCGGTCAGCAGCAGCTGGGTCACCCCGTGACGCCCCAGGCCGCCACGATGCTCGACGGGTAGACACTGGTAGATGGCATTATGTTCGGAATCGATGGGCAGGAGGGTCGCCCCATGACGCGTCACGGCGTCCATGAACAGCGCCCCGGACATCACCAGGGCCTCCTTGTTGGCCAGCAGGACCCGCTTGCCGGCCCTCACCGCGGCAAGCGTCGGCAGCAGGCCGGCGGCACCGACGATGGCCGCCATCACGGTATCCACCTCGCGGGCCTCGGCCACCTCGACCAGCGCCTCGGCGCCCGCGCGAACCTCGGTGGCGAGCCCCGCCTCGGCCAGTTCCCCGCGCAGCCAGGCGGCATCCTCCTCGGTATCGAGCACGGCCAGGGCCGGACGGTGGCGTCGGCACTGGGCCAGCAGCGCCTCCCGGGAGCGATGGGCGGTCAGGGCATGCACCCGGTAGCGTTCCGGGTGGCGGCCGAGCACGTCCAGGGTGCTGGTGCCGATGGAGCCGGTGGCGCCCAGCACGGTCACGCGGCGCAGGGTCACAGCAGCCCCCCGTGCAGCAGCGCGAAGAGCGGCACCGCGGCGGTCAGGCTGTCGACCCGGTCGAGCACCCCGCCATGGCCCGGCAGCATCTGGCTGGAGTCCTTGATGCCGCGATGGCGCTTGAGCATGCTCTCGAGCAGGTCGCCCAGCACCGAGGCCAGCGTCACCACCGCCGTGGACAGCAGCAGCACCAGGCCGCCGGCGACGCCGAGGCCCTGCCAGACGGCGAAGCCGACCGCCAGCAGCGAGGTGACGGCCAGGCCGCCGGCCACGCCCTCCCAGGTCTTGCCGGGGCTGACGCTGGGGGCCAGCTTGTGGCGACCGAGGGCCCGGCCGACGAAGTAGGCGCCGATGTCGGCGCCCCATACCAGCAGCAGCACGAAGAGCAGCCAGACGGCACCCCCCTCGCGCAGCACGCTGAAGCCCACCCAGGTCGGCAGCAGCACCCAGAGCCCCATCGCCAGACGCATGCCGGTCGACTGCCACTGCGCGAGTCGCGCGGGGTAGCCGGTCACCCAGTAGAGGTTGGCCAGCCAGCCCAGCGCGCCCAGCCACAACGGCCAGGCCGAAAGCACGGCCCCGCTCGCCCAGAATAGCGCCATCACCACGGCGAGACCCGCCACCGGGAGCAGGCGCCGGCCCGGCGAGGTGATGCCGGCGAGGTTGGCCCACTCCCAGGCGGCAAGCAGCACGATGGCGGCGGTGAAGAGCCGGAACCCCTCCCCTTCCAGGCCGAACAGGCCGAACAGGGCCAGGGGAATCAGCCAGGCCGCGGTGAGGATCCGTTGTCTAAGCATCCTGCGCCTCGACCTGTTCGTCGGTCATGCCGAAGCGCCGCTGACGCCCCTGGAAGTCGGCAAGGGCACGGTCGAAGGCGGCACCGTCGAAGTCGGGCCACAGCACCGGGGTGAAATGGAGCTCGGCATAGGCCATCTGCCAGAGCAGGAAATTGGAGATGCGCTGCTCGCCGCTGGTGCGGATGCACAGGTCCACCGGGGCGTCCCCGGACAGGCTCACCTCATCGTCGAGGGCCTGTTCGTCGATCGCCCCGGGCTCGAGCTCGCCGGCGGCGACCCGCTCGGCCAGCCGCCGGGCGGCACCGGCGATGTCCCAGCGCCCCCCGTAGTTGGCGGCGATCACCAGGTGAAGGCCGGTGTTGTCCCGCGTCAGCGCCTCGGCGCTGGCGATATGCCTCTGGATCGAGGCGGAGAAGCCGCTGCGGTCCCCGATCACCGAGAGGCGGATGCCGTGCCGGTGGAGCTTCCTGACCTCGCGCTTGAGGGCCATGAGGAAGAGCTCCATCAGGGCATTGACCTCGCTGGCGGGCCGCTTCCAGTTCTCGCTGGAGAAGGCGAACAGCGTGAGGGTCTCGATGCCGCGCTCGGCGGCGCGGCGGATGACGGCGCGCACCGCCTCGACGCCGGCATGGTGGCCACGTACGCCGGACAGGCCACGCGCCTTCGCCCAGCGGTTGTTGCCGTCCATGATGATGGCCACGTGGCGCGGCAGGGGCGCCTCGCCGGCGGTGGACCCGTCGTCGGGGCTGACCCCGGAGCGGGGAGACTGCGGTGACGTCATGGTGTCTCGCATGGCGGGTAAGAGCATGAAGGCCGGCGAACCACGGACGCCTGGCCCGCGGTTCGCCGAGGGGCGATCCGTCGCCGGCGGCGCCGCTCGCCGGTGCCGCCCGCCGTCATCAGACCTGCATCAGGTCGTGTTCCTTGGACTCCAGCGCCTTGTCGATCTCGGCGACGATGCTGTCGGTGAGCTTCTGGATCGCCTCCTCGGCCTGGTGCTGCTCGTCCTCGGTGATCTCCTTCTCCTTGAGCAGCGACTTGAGATCGCCGTTGGCATCGCGACGCACGTTGCGCACCGCCACCCGGGCGTGCTCGGCCTCCTGGCGGGCCTGCTTGATGTAGCCCTTGCGCGTCTCCTCGGTGAGCATCGGCATGGGCACGCGGATCACGTTGCCGGCGCTCGCCGGGTTGAGGCCAAGATCGGAGGTCATGATGGCCTTCTCGATCTTGGGCACCATCTGCTGCTCCCAGGGCACCACGCTCAGGGTCCTGGCGTCCTCGACGTTGATCGAGGCCACCTGGTTGAGCGGCACCTGGCTGCCGTAGTACTCCACGGTCACCGCATCCAGGATGCTGGAGTGCGCCCGACCGGTACGGATCTTGTTGAAGTTCTGGTGAAGGGCCTCGAGGCTCTTCTTCATGCGACTCTGCGCATCCTTCTTGATGTCGTCGATCACTGTCTCACCCTCTGTCAATCAGCGTGCCTTCCTTGCCACCCACCACCAGGTTCAGCAGGGCACCCGGCTTGTTCATGTTGAAGACCCGCACCGGCATGTCATGGTCCCGCACCAGGCAGATGGCGGTCAAATCCATCACCCCGAGCTTCTGGTCGAGCGCATCATCATAGGTCAGCTGCTCGTACTTGACCGCATCGGGGTGCTTGACCGGGTCCTTGTCGTAGACCCCGTCGACCTTGGTGGCCTTCACCACCACGTCGGCATCGATCTCGATGCCGCGCAGGCAGGCCGCGGAATCCGTGGTGAAGAAAGGGTTGCCAGTGCCGGCCGAGAACAGTACCACGTCGCCGGAGGTCAGGTAGCGGATGGCGGTACGGCGGTCGTAGTGCTCCACCACGCCACTCATGGGAATCGCCGACATCACCCGCGAGCGGATGTTGGAGCGCTCCAGGGCGTCGCGCATGGCCAGGGCGTTCATCACCGTGGCCAGCATGCCCATGTGGTCACCCGTGACCCGATCCATGCCCGCCTCGTGCAGGGCCGCCCCACGGAAGAGGTTGCCGCCGCCGACCACGATGCCGACCTGGACGCCGATCCCCACCAGCTGGCCGATCTCCAGCGCCAGGCGATCCAGCACCTTGGGGTCGATGCCGAACTCGGCATCCCCTGTCAGGGCCTCGCCGGAGAGCTTGAGCAGGATGCGCTTGTACTTGGACACCTCGGCGCGGGTCTTCTCGGGCTTGCTGGGGGCGGGGTGATCGGCACTGGTCATGGGGTATCTCCCGGGTTCTCGACGCTTGGGACCTGGTGGATGGCCGGATTCACCGGCCGGATACGCGAAGGCGTGCGCTCGCGCGCACGCCATCTTCACACTGGAACCTGCGACCTCAGCTGCGCTTGGCCTGTTCCATCACTTCCTTGGCGAAGTCGACCTCTTCCTTCTCGATGCCCTCGCCCACCTCGAAGCGGGTGAAACCGACCACCTCGCCGCCGGCCGCCTTGACGAACTCGGCCACTGACTGGTCCGGGTTCTTGACGAAGGGCTGCTCGGTCAGGCTGTTCTCGGCCAAGTATTTCTTCAGGCGGCCCTGGACCATCTTCTCGGCGATCTGCTCGGGCTTGCCGGCCATGTCGGGCTGGGCCAGGATGATCGCCTTCTCGGCGTCCAGCTGCTCCTGGGGCATGTCCTCGGGACGGGCCACGGCCGGGTTGATGGCGGCGACGTGCATGGCGACGTCCTTGGCCACCTCGGCGTTGCCGCCCTTGAGCACGGTCAGCACGCCGATGCGGCCACCGTGGACGTACTCACCGACCAGGTTGCCCTCGCCGGCCTCGACCACGACGCTGCGACGCACGCCGATGTTCTCGCCGATCTTCTGCACCAGCTGCTCGCGGGCGGTCTCGAGTTCGCCGTCCATGACGGCGGCCACGTCCTCGCTCTTGGCGGCGAAGAAGGCATCGGCGATCTTCTCGGCGAAGGCCTTGAAGTTGTCGTCACGGGCGACGAAGTCGGTCTCGGAGTTGATCTCGACCATCACGCCGTAGCTGCCGTCCTCGGCCACGCGGGTGACCACGGTGCCCTCGGCGGCGGTGCGGCCGGCCTTCTTGGCGGCCTTGAGGCCGGAGTTCTTGCGCAGGTTCTCGATGGCCTGCTCGATGTCACCATCGGTCTCGGTGAGTGCCTTCTTGCACTCCATCATGCCGAGCCCGGTACGCTCGCGCAGTTCCTTGACCTGGGAGGCGCTGATAGCTGCCATGGTAGTGTCCTCTGAATGGTTCGACCTGGAATGGGTAGCGGAAAGAAGAGAAGAAAGGGGGCCTGAGCCCCCTTGCGCCTGTCCGGCGTGCCGCCACCGGCGTGGCGGCACGGCGACCGGCCCAGGCGGGCCGACGATCACTCGGCGGCGGCGTCGCTCTGGCTCTCTTCGGCCTCGGTGACCTCGACGAACTCGTCGGGACGACCTTCCTTCGCACGGGCACAGGCGTCGGCGATGGCCTTGACGTAGATCTGGATGGCGCGGATGGAGTCATCGTTGCCCGGGATCACGTAATCGACGCCATCGGGGTCGGAGTTGGTATCCACCACGCCGATGACCGGAATGCCCAGCTTGTTCGCCTCGTTGATGGCGATGCGCTCATGGTCGACGTCGATCACGAACAGGGCATCGGGCAGGCCGCCCATTTCCTTGATACCACCCACGGACCGCTCGAGCTTGTCCTGCTCGCGGGTCGCCATCAGCACTTCCTTCTTGGTCAGCTTCTCGAAGGTGCCGTCCTCGTGCATGGTCTCGAGGTCGCGCAGGCGCTTGATGGAGACGCGGATGGTCTTGTAGTTGGTCAGCATGCCGCCGAGCCAGCGGTGGTTGACGAACGGCTGACCGACGCGGTTGGCCTCTTCCTTGATGATCTTGCTCGCGCTGCGCTTGGTGCCGACGAACAGGATCTTGTTGTTGGCCGCTGCCATCTTCTCGACCACGTCGATGGCCTCGTTGAGGGCCGGCAGGGTGTGCTCGAGGTTGATGATGTGGATCTTGTTGCGCGCGCCGAAGATGTACTTGCTCATCTTCGGGTTCCAGTACTTGGTCTGGTGACCGAAGTGAGCGCCTGCCTTCAGCAGGTCACGCATATTGACGTGTGCCATGGATGACTCCTGGAAAATCGGGTTAGGCCTCCACGCACCCCATGGATCCGACCGTCGGAGCGACCCGACAGCACCCGGGACCATGTGACGGTGCATGTGTGATTTCAAGGCATTGCATTGATGATTGAACGCGCTTCCGGGTTATCGCCGAGGCGCCGACGGGTCGGCCGGCTCCGCGATTGCAGGAAAGCGCGCAGCTTTATACCATGGATGGCCTCCGAGATGAAGTCGTCCGATGCTCGAGCCCGCCGTAATCCGGGCGACACCACCCCTGATCCGAGATTCCATGAACGTACCCATCAAGACGCCCGACGAGATCGAGAAGATGCGCGAGGCGGGCCGCCAGGCCGCCAGCGTGTTCGAGATGATCATCCCCCACGTGAAGGCCGGCGTGAGCACCGGCGAGCTGGACCGGCTCTGCCACGACTATATCGTCGATGAGCTGGGCTCCACCCCGGCGCCGCTCGACTACCACGGCTTTCCCAAGTCGATCTGCACCTCGATCAACCACGTGGTCTGCCACGGCATTCCCGATGACGCCAAGAAGCTCAAGAAGGGCGACATCATGAACATCGACATCACCGTGAAGACCGCCGACGGCTATCACGGCGATTCCAGCATGATGTTCATCATCGGCGAGACCATCCAGGGCGAGCGCCTCTGCCGAGTCACCCAGGAGTGCCTCTACCGCAGCATCGCCCTGGTACGCCCGGGCGTACACCTCTCGGAACTGGCCCGCGCCATCCAGTCCCACGCCGAGGCCAACGGCTACTCGGTGGTGCGCGACTTCTGCGGGCACGGCATCGGCGCCGGCTTCCACGAGGATCCGCAGATCCTCCACTACGACGGCTATGCCCCCGAGGCCGACATCGCCCTCGAGGAGGGCATGTGCTTCACCATCGAGCCGATGATCAACGTCGGCGACCATCGCACCAAGGTGCTGCGCGACGGCTGGACCGCCGTGACCAAGGACAGGAGCCTGACCGCCCAGTGGGAGCACACCCTGCTGGTCACCGCGACGGGCGTGGAGGTGCTCACCGCCCGCCACGACGAAGACCTCTCCTTCCTCGACCGCTGAGTCGATCGCCATGCTCCTGCACCACTATCGCTTCGTCCCCGACGAGAGCCTCTTCGATGTCGAGGCCTTCCGCACCGAGCTCGCCGGCGAGCGCTCGCCGATCGCCCCCTTCAAGGCGGCGCTGCGCGGCATCCAGGCCCGCCTCGACGAGCGCTTCCGCGCCGGCGCCGACATCCGCGACCTGGTGCACGGCCGGGCCTGGTGCCTGGACCGCCTGCTGGCCATCGCCTGGGAGCAGCACGCCTGGCCCGACGAGGGGGTGGCGCTGCTCGCCGTGGGCGGCTACGGCCGCGGCGAGCTGCACCCCCACTCCGACATCGACCTGCTGCTGCTGCTCGAGCAGGACGACGACACGCCCTATCGCGAGCCGCTGACGGCCTTTATCACCTTCCTGTGGGACATCGGCCTGGAGATCGGCCACAGCGTGCGCTCGCTGGCCGACTGCGAGCGCGAGGCCGAGGCTGACGTGACGGTGATCACCAACCTGCTCGAGACCCGCACCCTGGCCGGGCCCGAACACCTGCGCGAGGCGATGCAGGAGCGCCTGTCCACCGACCGGATGTGGCCGGCGGACCGCTTCTTCGAGGCCAAGTGGCAGGAGCAGATCAGCCGTCACTACCGCTACAACAACTCCGAGTACCACCTCGAGCCCAACATCAAGAGCTCGCCGGGCGGGCTGCGCGACATCCAGATGATCGGCTGGGTGGCCAAGCGCCACTTCGGCACCCAGCGCTACGAGGACCTGGTCGCCGGCGGCTTCATGAACGACCCGGAGCTGCGCATCCTCAGCCAGGGCCAGGCCTTCCTGTGGCAGGTGCGCTACGCCCTGCACATGCTCACCGACCGCGCCGAGGACCGCCTGCTTTTCGACCACCAGCGCACCATCGCCGAGCTCTTCGGCTATCGCGACACCCCGGAGCGCCTGGCGGTGGAGCAGTTCATGAAGCGCTACTATCGCCATGTCACGGCGCTGGCCGGGCTCAACGACATGCTGCTGCAGCATTTCGACGAGGCGATCCTGCACGCCGGCGAGGCGCTCACCACCGTGCCCCTCAACGAGCGCTTCGAGATCAAGGGGGGCTATATCCAGGCCCGCTCGCGCCATGTCTTCCGCCGGCGCCCCTCGGCACTCCTCGAGCTCTTCCTGCTGATGGCCGAGCACCCGGAGATCGAGGGGGTGCGTGCCGACACCATCCGGCTGATCCGCGACCACCGCCACCAGATCGACGACCTCTATCGCGACGACCTTCGCCACCAGAGCCTGTTCATGGCCCTGCTGCGCTCGGGCGGCAACGTGGCCCGCCAGCTGCGGCGCATGAACCGCTACGGCGTGCTCGGCAAGTACCTGCCCGAGTTCGGCCAGGCGGTGGGACTGATGCAGCACGACCTCTTCCACATCTACACGGTGGACGCCCATACGCTGCGCCTGCTCAAGTGCATCCACGGCTTCCGCAAGCCCGAGGCGAAGGAGGAGTTCCCGGTCGCCGCCAACCTGATCCACCAGCTGCCCAAGCTGGAGCTCTTGTGGATCGCCGGCCTCTACCATGACATCGGCAAGGGGCGCGGCGGCGACCACTCGACCCTGGGCGCCCGGGATGCCGAGGCCTTCTGCGAGCGCCACGGGCTCTCCAGCCGCGACACGCGCCTGGTCAGCTGGCTGGTGGAGCACCACCTGATGATGTCCATGGTCGCCCAGAAGCGCGACATCACCGACCCCGACGTGATCGCCGAGTTCGCCCGCCTGGTGGGCGACGAGACGAGGCTCGACTACCTCTACGTGCTGACGGTGGCCGACATCAACGCCACCAACCCGACCCTGTGGAACGGCTGGCGGGCCTCGCTGCTGCGCCAGTTGCACAGCGAGACCAAGCGCGCCCTGCGTCGCGGCCTGGAGAATCCCCTGGAGCGCGACGACTGGGTCCGGGAGACGCGCAGCGAGGCCCATTCGCTGCTCGCCTCGGTGGGCGCCGACATGGCCCGGGTCGACCGGCTCTGGGAGTCGCTGGGCGAGGACTACTTCCTGCAGTACGCGCCCAGCGAGATCGTCTGGCAGACCCAGGGCATCCTCGACCATGGCGACAGCCAGCTGCCGCTGATCCTGATCAACGCCCCCACCGACGACATGGCCGAGGGGGGCACCAAGGTGTTCATCCACACCCGCTCGGTGGACGACCTCTTCGCCGCCACCGCCGCCGCCATGGACCAGCTGGGGCTGTCGATCCACGACGCCCGAATCGCCACCTCCAGCAGCGACTGGACGCTGAACACCTTCATCGTGCTGGACGACCACGGCCAGGCGATCCGCGACCGCGAGCGCATCGAGGAGATCCGCCGCCACCTGGTGGAGGAGCTCGACGACCCGGACGACTACCCGCAGATCGTCACCCGGCACACCCCGCGCCAGCTCAAGCACTTCCGGGTACCCACCGAGGTCAGCATCGAGCAGGACCCGGCCAACGAGCGCACCCTGCTCGAGCTCGTCGCGCCCGACCGACCCGGCCTGCTGGCGCGGGTGGGACGCATCTTCATGGAGCAGGACATCGCGCTGTCGGCGGCCAAGATCGCGACCCTCGGCGAGCGGGTCGAGGACGTCTTCTTCATCACCGACAAGGCCGGGGCACCGCTCACCGACCCGGGACGCCAGCAGCGCCTGCGCGAGCGCCTCATCGAGGTCCTTGCCATCCCCGGCTGACGCAGCCCGCCGGGCCGGCGTTTGAGGCCGCCCCGGGGCTTCCCTATAATCGACGCCCTGCCCGCCCGCGCGCCGCCGGCACGCGGGCCACCAACGACAACGACGCCGGACGCTTGCTTCTGTCCCAGGCGCATCTGGACCGCCATGAATCCCGACCTCGACGCGCTCATGCCCTACCCCTTCGAGAAGCTCGCCGCCCTCAAGGCCGGCGTGACGCCGCCCGAGGGACTCACGCACATCCCGCTGACCATCGGCGAGCCCCGTCTCGCGCCCTTCGCGGCGGCCCTCGAGGCGCTCACGGCCCACCGCCAGGACTTCGCCCGCTACCCCGCCACCGCCGGGACGGCCGAGCTGCGCGCGGCGATCGCCGGCTGGGCGAAGCGACGCTTCGCCCTGGAGGGCCTCGACGCCGAGACCCAGGTGCTGCCGGTGAACGGCACCCGGGAGGCGATCTTCGCCTTCGTCCAGGCGGCGCTGGACCGCACCCGACCGGCCAGGGTGGCGATGCCCAACCCCTTCTACCAGATCTACGAGGGCGCCACCCTGCTCGCCGGCGGCGAGCCGCTCTACCTGGATGCCACGGTCGAGAGCGGCTTCCGGCCGGACCTTGACGGGGTGCCCGCCGAGACCTGGCGCGATGTCCAGCTGGTGTTCCTCTGCTCGCCGGCCAACCCCACGGGCGCGGTGACGCCGCTGGCCGAGTTCGAGACGCTCATCGCCCTGGCCGATGAGCACGACTTCCTGATCGCCTCGGACGAGTGCTATTCGGAGCTCTACCTGGACGAGGCCGCCCCGCCGCCGGGGCTGCTCGAGGCCTGCGCGCACCTCGGTCGCCACGACTACCGGCGCTGCCTGGTGTTCCACTCCCTCTCCAAGCGCTCCAACCTGCCGGGGCTGCGCTCCGGGTTCGTGGCCGGCGACGCCGAGCTCATCGCCCCGTTCCGGCGCTACCGCACCTATCACGGCTGCGCCATGTCGCTGCCCGTGCAGCAGGCCTCGATCACCGCCTGGCACGACGAGGACCACGTGCGCGCCAACCGCGACGCCTACCGCAAGACGTTCGCGGCGGTGACCGAGGTCCTCGCCCCGGTGATGGACTTCCCCGCCCCCGAGGCGAGCTTCTACCTGTGGCCGGCGGTGCCCGGCGGGGACGACGAGACCTTTACCCGCGCGCTCCATGCGGAGACGAACGTCAGCGTGCTGCCCGGCAGCTACATGGGTCGGGTCGGCAGCAGCGGCACCAACCCCGGCAGCGGCCGACTGCGCCTGGCACTGGTCGCCGAGGTCGAGGCCACGGTGGAGGCCGCCTGGCGCATCCGCCACTTCATCGAGAGGAGTCCCCGATGCTGACGCTCTACGTGATCAAGAACTGCGACACCTGTCGCCGCGCCCGCAAGGCCCTGGACGGCAGGGGCCTCCCCTACCAGGTCCATGACCTGCGCGAGGACGGCCTCTCGGCCCCGCTGCTGGAGCACATCCTGCACCGGGTGCCGGTCATGGAGGTGCTCAACAGGCGCAGCACCACCTGGCGGGAGCTCGATGACGAGGAGAAGGCCGACATCGACGCCAACAAGGCCCGCGAGCTGATGCTGGCCCACCCCACCCTGCTCAAGCGCCCGCTGCTGGATACCGGCGACGAGATCCTCGTCGGCTACCGCGACGGCGACTACGACTCACTCTAGGGCCCGCCAGGCCCTCCCCCACGCTTCCAGAGGACACCATCCCATGCTGAGCTTTGCACTCGGAATCGGCACCCAGAACACCCAGGGCGACTGGCTGGAGATCTACTACCCGGCCCCGCTGCTCGACCCCGAGGCCGGCCTGGTAGCCGCCGCCGCCAAGGTCCTCGACGCCCCTGCCGGCAACGCCGCGGTCAGCTTCCTGCCCGAGCAATGCGCCGAGCTGGCCGGCGCGCTGAAGGCCGCCGGCCACGAGGAGCAGGCCGAACTCGCCGAGTCCCTGGCCGCGAGCCGGCGCCCGCTGGTGGCCATGTTCCTGGACGTGGACACCCCGCCCCAGAGCGCCCCGGAGGTCTACCTGAAGCTGCACCTGCTCTCCCACCGCCTGGTGAAGCCCCACGGCCTGGACCTCACCGGCATGTTCGGCCTGCTGCGCAACATCGCCTGGACAAGCGAGGGGGCGATCGACGTCGAGGAGCTGCCGGCACGCCGCCTCAAGGCCCGCCTGGAAGGTCGAGCGCTCTCCGTGGACTGCGTCGACAAGTTCCCCAAGATGACCGACTACGTGGTGCCCGCCGGCGTGCGCATCGGCGACACCGCCCGGGTCCGCCTGGGCGCCTATCTCGGCGAGGGCACCACGGTGATGCACGAGGGCTTCGTCAACTTCAACGCCGGCACCGAGGGGCCCGGCATGATCGAGGGGCGCATCTCCGCCGGCGTGATGGTCGGCAAGGGCTCGGACCTCGGTGGCGGCTGCTCCACCATGGGCACCCTCTCCGGCGGCGGCAACATCGTCATCAAGGTGGGCGAGGGCTGCCTGATCGGCGCCAATGCCGGAATCGGCATCCCGCTGGGCGACCGCTGCACCGTGGAGGCCGGGCTCTACATCACCGCAGGGGCCAAGGTCACCCTGCTCGACGACCAGGGTCAGGAGGTCGAGACCGTGGCCGCCCGCGAGCTGGCCGGCCAGGATGACCTGCTGCTGCGCCGCAACTCGCAGAACGGGCGCATCGAGTGCCTCACCAACAAGAGTGCCATCGCGCTCAACGAGGCGCTGCATGCCAACAACTGAGCCGACCGCGCTCTCCCCGACCCTGCAGCTCGCCTTCGAGCTCATCCGGCGCCCCTCGGTGACGCCGGATGACCTGGGCTGCCAGGCGCTGATGATCGAGCGCCTCGAGGCGCTCGGCTTCCGGGTCGAGCGCCTGCCCTTCGGCGACGTGGAGAACTTCTGGGCGACCCGCGGGCACCACGGGCCCCTGCTGGCCTTCGCCGGCCACACCGACGTGGTGCCCAGCGGTCCCCATACCCGCTGGGACTTCCCGCCCTTCGAGCCGTGCATCGACGAGTCAGGCATGCTGCGGGGCAGGGGCGCCGCTGACATGAAGGGCAGCCTGGCGGCGATGGTCACGGCGGTGGAGCGCTTCGTGAACGCCCACCCGGACCACCACGGGCGGATCGGTTTCCTCATCACCTCCGACGAGGAGGGGCCGGCGGTGGACGGCACCCGGGCCGTGGTCGAGCACCTGCGCGAGACCCACGACCGGCTCGACTACTGCATCGTCGGCGAACCCTCCTCCACCGACCGCCTCGGCGACGTGATCAAGAACGGTCGACGCGGTTCGCTGGGCGGGGTGTTGCATGTCAGGGGCGTCCAGGGCCATGTGGCCTACCCGCACCTGGCGCGCAACCCCATCCACCAGGCGCTGCCGGCGCTGGACGCCCTGGCGCGGGAGCACTGGGACGCCGGCAACGCCTTCTTCCCCGCCACCAGCTTCCAGGTCTCCAACATCCGCTCGGGCACCGGCGCCACCAACGTCATCCCCGGCGATGTCGAGGTGGTGTTCAACTTCCGCTTCTCCACCGAGGTGACCCACGAGCAGTTGCAGCGCCGCACCGAGGCGCTGCTGGAGGCCCATGGCCTCGACTACCACCTGGACTGGACGCTCAACGGCGAGCCCTTCCTCACCGCCGAGGGCGAACTGGTGGAGGCCGCCGTCAGCGGCGTGGAGGATGCCCTGGGGCACCGCCCCGAGCTCTCCACCGCTGGCGGCACGTCGGACGGTCGCTTCATCGCCACCCTGGGCAGCCAGGTGGTCGAGCTCGGCCCCTGCAATGCCACCATCCACCAGGTCAACGAGCGGGTGCTGGCCTCGGACCTCGATGATCTCAGCCGGGTCTACGAGGCGATCCTCGCCAGACTCTTCGTCAACGGCACGGCACGGCCCTGAGGCGCCCATGCAATCCTACCCCGATATCGAGATCTACCTGGCCCACTGCGACATCGCGCGCCTGGATGGCTGGCTCCAGCAGGCCATCGGCGCCGAGCCGCTGTCGCCCGCGGGCAAGCGCCAGTGGCGTACCCTCGGCCGCGCCGCCGCCGGCGAGGTGCCGGTGCTGGTGGTGGAGAAGGCCGCCGACGGCTTCGCGAGCCTGTGGCTCGACAGCCCGGAGACCCCCTGGGCGACCGACGCGGCCTGCGCCCGGGAAGCCGCCGCCCGGCTGGGCTGCGAGGTGCGCTGTTCGCTGGGCGGCTGGCAGCCAGGCGACGACCCGGACCGCTTCCTGCAGGTGCTGCCCGACGGCACCGAGCAGGCGATCGACTGGCCCGACTCGGGGCAGTGAGCCAAAACGACATCGCCCCGCAGGTGCGGGGCGATGTCATTGGCAGTAAGGAAAAGGAGCCGAGCGCAGGGGCTTCGATTCACTTAATCACGGTGACGTCGTCGGCCTGGAGCCCCCGCTCGTTCTGGATGACGTGGTAGCGCACCTTCTGGCCCTCGGCCAGGGTGCGGTGCCCCCGCCCGCGGATGGCCCGGAAGTGCACGAAGACATCCTCGCCGTCGTCACGGGTGATGAAGCCATAGCCCTTGTTGACGTTGAACCACTTGACCTCGCCGATCTCGCGATCGTCGTCCTCGACCTCGGCCAGGTTGACCAGCTGGGGCGTCAGGGCGTTGACCGCCAGGGTGGCGACCAGCAGTACCAGGAAGACGGCGGCGGCGGCGGCGAAATAGACCACGGCCACGCCACCAACCTGGAGGCTGGAAAACAGCTCACGGGACAGCACGCCGCCGGTGAGATGGACGAACAGGGCAATCAGCAACGGGGCCGGCGCGGCCAGCAGCAGGCTGATGAGACTGCAACGAAACACGACCTTTCGATTCATGGACCTGTAAGACTCTCTTGTCGGGGTGAAAGGAAGAAAGAAACCATCATGATCATGAAGGTGTCACGATGAACGGCGACACCCAACGCGAGGATTCTACCATGAGCACCGATACGACGCCTGCCGAGCTGGCACGGCGCCTCGAGGCCCTCGAGAGCCGTATCGCCTACCAGGAGCACTGGCTCGACACCCTGGACGCGGCCGTGGCCGGCCAGGAGCAGCGGCTATCGCAGCTCGAACGGCTCAATGCGCTGATGACGGAACGGCTGCGCGACCAGCAGCGGGCGCTGCAGGAAAACGACACGGCGACGCCTGGCCCCGAGGACGAGGTGCCGCCGCACTACTGACCCAAGTGGCAAGTGGCAAGTGGCAAGGGGCAAGGAGCAAGGAGCAAGGAGCAAGGAGCAAGGAGCAAGGAGCAAGGAGCAAGGAGCAAGGAGCAAGGAGCAAGGAAAGGGTATCAGGCATAAGCAATGGTCCTTGTTCCTTGCTCCTTGTAACTGGTTTACAGCTCGTCCAGGTAGCGCTCGGCGTCCAGCGCGGCCATGCAGCCGGTGCCGGCGGAGGTCACGGCCTGGCGGTAGACGTGATCCATCACGTCGCCGGCGGCGAACACGCCCGGCACGCTGGTCGCGGTGGCATTGCCGGCGAGGCCGGACTGGACCCGGATGTAGCCGCCGGCCATCTCGAGCTGGCCCTCGAAGATGCCGGTATTGGGGCTGTGGCCGATGGCGATGAAGAGCCCGGGCGCCTGGATCTCCTTGGTCTCGCCGGTCTCGGTGGACTTGAGGCGAACCCCGGTCACGCCGCTGTTGTCGCCCAGCACCTCATCCAGGGTCTGGTTCCACTCCAGCACCACGTTGCCGTTCTCGGCCTTCTCGAACAGCTTGTCCTGGAGGATCTTCTCGGCGCGCAGGCTGTCCCGGCGGTGCACCAGGGTCACCTTGGAGGCGATGTTGGAGAGGTAGAGCGCCTCCTCCACGGCGGTATTGCCGCCGCCCACCACGACCACCTCCTGGTTGCGGTAGAAGAAGCCGTCGCAGGTCGCGCAGGCCGAGACCCCCTGCCCCATGAACTTCTGCTCCGACTCGAGGCCCAGGTAGCGTGCACTGGCGCCGGTGGCGATGATCAGGGCATCACAGGTATAGGTGCCGCTATCACCCTTGAGCGTGAAGGGGCGATTGCGCAGTTCCACCTCGTGGACATGGTCGAAGAGCACCTCGGTATCGAAACGCTCCGCATGGCGCTTCATCCGCTCCATCAGTTCCGGCCCCTGGACGCCGGACTCGTCTCCCGGCCAGTTGTCCACGTCGGTGGTGGTGGTCAGCTGGCCACCGGCCTGGATGCCGGTGATCAACAGGGGCTTCAGGTTGGCGCGGGCCGCGTAGACGGCCGCGGTGTAGCCGGCGGGGCCGGAGCCCAGGATGATCAGGCGTTCGTGACGCGCATCGCTCATGGAGGACCTCGTAAAGGATCGAGTTGAATCGGGTGGGCGACGCCCGGCGGGAGAGCCTACAGCACTTCGTCGTCACTCCCCAGGGTCACCTGGAAGGCGCTCTCGTCCTGCAGGTCGACATCGACACGTACCTGGATAGGCTCACAGCAGACATGGCAATCCTCCCAGGTGATGTGACTGCCCTGGCTCGGGTCGACCAGCAGGTCGAAGGGGGCATCGCAGTAGGGACAGTGCACGCGGCGCGACATCAGCTGTTCTTCGTGCATCCGGCTTCCCGTGACCATCATGCCGTATCGCAGCAATATGAGGGGACGGGGTCGGCATTTCAAGGGCGTCCGACCGTCACGCTCCCCGGGCGGCGCTTGAAAAGGCCAACTATCATGACCATGTCATCAGCAAGGTACCAGGATGGTGCCCTCACTCCCCGCGATGCGAAAGGAGGACAGACAGCATGAGCAACGAGTCCACACCGGATACCCTGCAGACGCTGGACGCCGGCGGCACGACCTACCACTACCACAGCCTGGCGAAGGCCGCCGAGGCGCTCGGCAACATCGACCGACTGCCCAAGACCCTGAAGATCCTGCTGGAGAACCAGCTGCGCTTCGCCGATGACGAGAGCGTCTCCCGCGAGGACATGCAGGCGCTGGTCGACTGGCAGCAGCAGGGCCACTCCGACCGCGAGATCGGCTATCGCCCGGCGCGGGTGCTGATGCAGGACTTCACCGGCGTGCCCGGGGTCGTCGACCTGGCCTCCATGCGCGCCGCGGTGGAGTCCCTGGGCGAGGACCCGGCCCGCATCAACCCGCTGTCGCCGGTGGACCTGGTCATCGACCACTCGGTGATGGTCGACAAGTTCGGCAACCCCACGGCGTTCAAGGACAACGTGGCCATCGAGATGGAGCGCAACCACGAGCGCTACGAGTTCCTGCGCTGGGGCCAGCAGGCCTTCGACAACTTCCGCGTGGTGCCGCCCGGCACCGGCATCTGCCACCAGGTCAACCTCGAGTACCTGGGCAAGACCGTCTGGAGCAAGGAGCAGGACGGCAGGACGCTGGCCTACCCGGACACCCTGGTGGGCACCGACTCCCACACCACCATGATCAACGGCCTGGGCGTACTGGGCTGGGGCGTGGGCGGCATCGAGGCCGAGGCGGCCATGCTGGGCCAGCCGGTCTCGATGCTGATCCCCGAGGTGGTGGGCTTCAAGCTCACCGGCAAGCTGCGCGAGGGCATCACCGCCACTGACCTGGTGCTGACAGTCACCGAGATGCTGCGCAAGAAGGGCGTGGTGGGCAAGTTCGTCGAGTTCTACGGCGACGGCCTCAAGGACCTGCCGCTGGCCGACCGCGCCACCATCGCCAACATGGCCCCGGAGTACGGCGCCACCTGCGGCTTCTTCCCGGTGGACGACGAGACGCTGACCTACATGCGCCTCACCGGTCGCGATGACGCCCAGCTGGCGCTGGTGGAGGCCTACAGCAAGGCCCAGGGGCTGTGGCGCGAGCCCGGCGACGAGCCCATCTTCAGCGACACCCTGGCGCTGGACATGACCGAGGTCGAGGCCAGCCTGGCCGGCCCCAAGCGGCCCCAGGATCGGGTGGCGCTCAAGGACATGAAGTCGGCCTTTGCCAAGGTGATGGAGGATGACGGCAAGCCGCTCTCCACCACCGAGAAGGGCAAGCTGATGTCCGAGGGCGGCCAGACCGCCGTGGGCGTCGAGGAGAGCTACGAGCACCACGACAGCCAGGACGTGGACCTCGACGGCGAGGCCTTCCGGCTGAACCCGGGGGCCGTGGTGATCGCCGCCATCACCTCCTGCACCAACACCTCCAATCCCAGCGTGATGATGGCCGCCGGCCTGCTGGCCCGCAAGGCCCGCGAGAAGGGGCTGCACACCAAGCCCTGGGTGAAGACCTCCCTGGCGCCGGGCTCCAAGGTGGTCACCGACTACCTGGTCGCCGGCGGCGTGCAGGATGACCTCAATGCCCTGGGCTTCAACCTGGTCGGCTATGGCTGCACCACCTGCATCGGCAACTCCGGCCCCCTGGCAGGCCCCATCGAGGAGGCCATCGAGGAGGGCGACCTGACCGTGGCCTCGGTGCTCTCGGGCAACCGCAACTTCGAGGGCCGGGTGCACCCGCTGGTCAAGACCAACTGGCTCGCCTCGCCGCCGCTGGTGGTGGCCTACGCGCTGGCCGGCAACGTCCAGCTCGACCTGAGCCGCGACCCGCTGGGCACCGACCATCACGGCAAGCCGGTCACCCTCAAGGACATCTGGCCCAGCCAGGCGGAGATCGCCGAGGCCGTGGAGCAGGTCAACACCGAGATGTTCCGCAAGGAGTACGCCGAGGTGTTCGACGGCGACGAGACCTGGAAGGCCATCGAGGTGCCGCAGAGCAAGGTCTACCAGTGGTCGAAGGACTCCACCTACATCCAGCACCCGCCCTTCTTCGAGGGCATGGGGCGCACGCCGCCCGCCATCGAGGACGTCAAGGACGCCCGGGTACTGGCCATGCTGGGCGACTCCGTGACCACCGACCATATCTCGCCGGCCGGCGCCATCAAGCCCGACAGCCCCGCCGGGCGCTACCTGCTGGAGCGTGGCGTGAAGCCGGTGGACTTCAACTCCTACGGCTCACGGCGCGGCAACCACGAGGTGATGATGCGCGGCACCTTCGCCAACGTGCGCATCAAGAACGAGATGCTCGATGGCGTGATCGGCGGCGAGACCCGTCACGTGCCCTCCGGCGAGCAGATGGCGATCTACGACGCCGCCATGCGGTACCAGGAGGAAGGCACGCCGCTGGTGGTGATCGCCGGCAAGGAGTACGGCACCGGCTCCTCCCGCGACTGGGCTGCCAAGGGCACCCGCCTGCTCGGCGTGCGGGCGGTGCTGGCCGAGTCCTACGAGCGCATCCACCGCTCCAACCTGATCGGCATGGGCGTGGTCCCGCTGCAGTTCCCGGAAGGCGAGAGCCGCAAGACCCTGGGCCTGACCGGCGACGAGACGGTCTCCATCGAGGGGCTCGGTGAGCTCACCCCGGGCGGCAAGGTCAAGGTGACCATCACCTCCGACAAGGGTGAGAAGAAGCTCGAGGCGCTGTGCCGCATCGATACCGCCAACGAGCTGGAGTACTACCGCCATGGCGGCATCCTCCACTACGTGCTGCGCAAGATGATCGGCGCGGCCTGATCATGACGGCGTAAGCCGTCACACTTCGCCTCAGCAAAAGGCCCCGCCGGGATACCGGCGGGGCCTTTCTCAATTCATTGCATAGTGCTTCTGATTCATGTCACGAGCGAAGATAGGCTGGCCGCCGCCGGAGCAGAACAACCGGAGTTGACAGGCTGCTCAATGAGGATTGCGACGGTCCGACGCTTCGGCACCGCCGGCGGCCAGGATATCGAGCGCAGTAATGAATCAGTGCACTATCAGAAGGAGCGGCGGCGATAGCGCCGGTACTCCGGCGTCCAGCTGCTGCGCTCGATGGCCTCGCGCAGCTTGATGCCGTTGGTCTTCAGCGCCACGCCTTCGCCCTGGGCCTGGGCGGCCACGTCGAAGGCGATCGCCTTGGAGAGCTCGCGGATCTTGGAGAGCGCCGGCAGCAGGGCCCCCTCCCCCTGCTTGACCAGCGGCGCCTCGCGGGCCAGCGCCCGGGACGAGGCCATCAGCATGGCGTCGGTGACGCGCCTTGCCCCGGCGGCCACCACGCCCAGGCCGATCCCCGGGAAGATGTAGGCGTTGTTGCACTGGGCGATGGGGATGCGGCGGCCACCGTACTCCACCGGCGGGAAGGGGCTGCCCGTCGCCACCAGGGCCTGGCCGTCGGTCCAGCGGATCACGTCCTCCGGCACCGCCTCGGCCCGGGAAGTGGGGTTGGAGAGCGGCATGATCAGCGGCATCTCGCAGCCCGCGTGCATGGCACGCACCACCTCCTCGGTGAAGATGCCCGGCATGCCGCAGACCCCGATCAGCACCGTGGGCTCGATGCGCCGCACCACCTCGAGCAGCGACTGGCCGTCCCAGCCGGCCACCATCCCGGGGTCGTGGGCCAGCCGGCCCTGGAAGTCGCGCAGCCAGGCCTGCTCGGAGGTGACCAGCCCCTCGCGGTCGACCATGTAGATGCGCGAGCGCGCCTCCCGCTCGGTCAGGCCCTCGGCCTGCATGGCCACCACCACCTGCTCGGCGATGCCGCAGCCGGCGGAGCCCGCACCGACGAACACCACCTTCTGCTGGCCGATGCCCTCGTCGCGGGCCTGGCAGGCCGCCATCAGGGTGCCCACCACCACCGAGGCGGTCCCCTGGACATCGTCGTTGAAGCAGCAGAGCTCGTCGCGATAGCGGTCGAGCAGCGGCAGGGCATTGGCCTGGGCGAAGTCCTCGAACTGCAGCAGCACCCCCGGCCAGCGGCGCTTCACCGCGGCGATGAACTCCGCCATGAAGGCATCGTACTCCTCCTGGGAGACGCGCCGGTGGCGCCAGCCCATGTACATGGGGTCGTCGAGCAGCGCCTGGTTGTTGGTGCCCACGTCGAGCATGATCGGCTGGGTGTAGGCCGGGCTGATGCCGCCGCACGCCGTGTAGAGCGCCAGCTTGCCGATGGGGATGCCCATGCCGCCGATGCCCTGGTCACCGAGCCCCAGGATGCGCTCGCCGTCGGTGACCACGATGACCTTGACCTTGTCCTTGGTGGAGCTGCGCAGGATGTCATCCATGCGGTCGCGGTCCGGGTAGGCGATGAACAGCCCGCGGTGGTTGCGGTAGATGTTTGAGAACTCCTCGCACGCCTTGCCGACCGTGGGGGTGTAGATGATCGGCAGCATCTCCTCGAGGTGCTCCGAGACCAGCCGGTAGTAGAGGGTCTCGTTGTCGTCCTGGATGGCACGCAGGTAAATGTGCTTGTCCAGGTCGCTCCGGCACTGCCGGTACTGTCGATAGGCCCGTTCCGCCTGCTCCTCGATGGTCTCCACATTCTGCGGCAGCAGGCCGATCAGGTTGAACTCCAGGCGCTCCTCGCGGGTGAAGGCACTGCCCTTGTTGAGAAGCGGCATCTCGAGCAGCGGCGGGCCGGCATAGGGGATGTAGAGGGGACGCTTTTGGTCGATGGTCATCTCTCGCCTCGATACGGTGACTGGAACGGGCCGTTGGCGCTCTGTCGGCACCTTGCCGCCAACTCTAGCACGCCGCAAACGACGGCGCCCCGGCCTGGGGCCGGGGCGCTGCAGTGCGATGCGGGCGGAGTTGCGATTCAGCAGCCCTTGGCCACGGGGCGAGAGGCCCGCTCCCCCGTGAAGAAGAAGGGACGCAGCTTCACCCCGAGCATGTTGCCGGCGAAGGCGGCCACCAGCCACACCCAGCCATGCAGGCTGCCCGAGGCGATACCGCTGAAGTAGGCGCCGATGTTGCAGCCGAAGGCCAGGCGGGCCCCGTAGCCGAGCAGCAAGCCGCCGATCACTGCCGCCAGCACGGAACGTGCCGGAATGCGGAAGTTGGGCGCGAACTTGCCCGCCAGCGACGCCGCCACCAGTGCCCCGAGCAGGATGCCGATGTTCATCACGCTGGTGATGTCGCGCCAGATGGTCGCCTCCAGGGCCGCCGCATTCCACGAGGACTGCCAGTAGCCCCACTGGCTGACGTCGCCGCCGAGGGCCTCGAAGCCCTTGGCGCCCCACAGCGCGAAGGCGGAGGTGATCCCCCAGGGGCGACCGGCCAGCGCCAGGGTGGCGAAGTTGAGCAGCGCCAGAGCCACGGCCCCGGCCAGCAGCGGCCAGGGGCCGGTGAGCCAGCGAAGGTTGCCGGCATCGATCGTCGGGGCCCGCTCCAGCTGGCCGTGGCGGCGCCTCTCCATCACCACGGTGAAGGCGGCAATGGCAGCGAACAGCGCCAGGCTGATGGCGATCCCGCCTCCCGTGCCTGCGGTCTTGACCAGCGACACCGGCTGGAAGGCGGGCAGGTCCTGCCACCAGGTGAAGTGGGCGGTGCCGATCAGCGAGCCGACGATGAAGAACAGCAAGGTGATCAGCATGCGGGCGTTGCCGCCGCCGGCGGTGAACAGGGTGCCGGAGCCGCAGCCGCCGCCGAGCTGCATGCCGATGCCGAACAGGAAGGCGCCAACCACCACCGAGATGCCGATGGGGGCCACGAAGCCATACACCGACTGGCCGAAGAGGCTGCCCGCCCCCAGTGCCGGGAAGAACAGCAGCACGGCGAGGGTCAGCATCACCATCTGGGCGCGCAGGCCGCGGCCACGCCGCTCTGTGATGAAGACCCGCCAGGCGGCGGTGAAGCCGAAGGCGGCATGGTAGAGCACCATGCCCAGCAGTCCGCCCACCACCATCAGCACACCGAGGCGCGCACCGAAGGCGGCACCCACGGCCAGGGCACCCAGCAGCAGGGCTCCGGCTGCCACGGCGAAGACGGAGAGTCGGGGACGTTGGGTCAGGGCGAGTTCACTCATGGCGTGTTCTCTCGAGGTCGTCAGGGGCGGGGAGCCCGGATGACCGGCCATGGTAACGACCCCGAATAAGCACGTAAAAGCATTTAAACGAAAGAATCAATCACTGAAAGGAATAAATCGGGACGCGCCTCAGACGAAGCGCCCGAGCCCCACCGCCTGGCGCAGGCGGTCCATGAGGGGTGCCGCCTCGGCTCGGGCCCGCTCGGCCCCCTTGACCAGCAGCTGCTCGATATGGCCGGGGTCCTCCATCAGCGCCTGGTAGCGCTCGCGCGGCTCGCGCAGCTGCTCGTTGAGCAGTTCGAAGACGCGGTTCTTGGCCTCGCCCCAGCCGATGCCATTGGCGTACTCGCCACGCATGGCCTCGGTCTCGTCGGCCGTGGCGAAGGCCGAGTAGATCTGGAACAGGGTACAGCTCGAGGGATCCTTGGGCTCGCCGGGCTCCAGGGAGTTGGTCTTGATCTTGCGGACCAGCTTCAGCAGCTTCTTCTCGGAAACGAACAGCGGGATGGTGTTGTTATAGCTCTTGGACATCTTGCGGCCATCCAGGCCGCCCAGGACCTCCACCCGCTCGTCCACCACGGCATCGGGCAGGGTGAAGTACTGCCCCTTGTAGAGGTGGTTGAAGCGTCCGGCGATGTCGCGGGCCATCTCGATGTGCTGGATCTGGTCGCGCCCCACCGGCACCTTGCTGGCGTTGAACATCAGGATATCGGCGGCCATCAGTACCGGGTAGCCGAACAGCCCCATGGTGATGCCCTTGTCCGGGTCCTGGTTGCCGGCGGCCTCGTTCTCGGCCACCGCCGCCTTGTAGGCGTGGGCGCGGTTCATCAGCCCCTTGGCGCAGACGCAGGAGAGCATCCAGGTCAACTCGGGGATCTCGGGTACGTCCGACTGGCGATAGAAGATGGCGTTGTCGGTATCCAGGCCCAGCGCCAGCCAGGTGGCCGCGATCTCCAGGCGCGACTCCTGCACCCGGCGCGGGTCCTGGCACTTGATCAGCGCATGCAGGTCGGCGAGGAAGTAGTAGGACTGGACGCTCGGGTCCTGGCTCGCGGCGATGGCGGGCTTGATCGCCCCCACGTAGTTGCCCAGGTGAGGGGTGCCGGTGGTGGTGATGCCGGTGAGAACGCGGGTCTTCTCGGGAGCTGCACTCATGGGGAAAGCGGACTCTGCTGTTCGGAAATGGCCGCTATGGTAACGCGAGGCCCCGGTCAAGGCGACCGGGGCCCGCACCAGAGCGATCGCAGCCAGCTCAGTTGCGATAGCGAAAGGCGCCGGGGACAGGCCGATGAGGGAGTCCTATGCCAGGGATGGCATCGGTAGCGCCCAAGGAGGGGTTCACAGCGCCCCCTCGACGGTGCGGCGCTCCGGGGCCTGTCGCCGGGAAAGCCTTGAGCGGTGTTGCCATCGGCGATCGTCCTGGGCCTGTCCACTACCCCAGCAGATCGGCAGGCTCGACAAAATCGAGACCGAAGGCCTCGGCCACCGCCTGGTAAGTCACCTGGCCGGCGTGGACGTTAAGGCCGGCGGCGAAGTGGGCGTCGTCGGCCAGCGCCTGCTGCCAACCCTTGTCGGCCAGCGCCGTGACGAAGGGCAGGGTGGCGTTGGTCAGTGCCTGGGTGGAGGTGCGCGCCACGGCGCCGGGCATGTTGGCCACGCAGTAGTGGACGATCCCGTCGACGAGGTAGGTCGGGTCGGTATGGGTGGTGGCCCGGCTGGTCTCGAAGCAGCCGCCCTGGTCGATGGCCACGTCCACCAGCACGCTGCCGGGCTTCATCTCGGCGAGCATCTCGCGGGTGATCAGCTTGGGAGCGGCGGCCCCCGGGATCAGCACGGCACCCACGATCAGGTCGCACTCGCGCACCGCCTCGTCGATGGCATCGGCGGTGGAGAAGACCGTCTTCATGCGGCCCTGGTAGCGGTCGTCGAGGGTCTCCAGGCGCGGGATCGACTTGTCGAGCACCGTGACCTCGGCGCCGAGGCCCAGCGCCATGCGGGCGGCATTCTCGCCCACCACGCCGCCGCCAATGACCGCAACCTTGGCCGGCGCCACGCCGGGCACCCCGGGCAGCAGCACGCCGGCGCCGCCCTGGGCCTTCTCCAGGCTGTGGGCGCCAGCCTGGATGGCCATGCGCCCGGCCACGGTGCTCATCGGCGCGAGCAGCGGCAGGCCGCCCTGGCGGTCGGTGATGGTCTCGTAGGCGATGCAGGTGGCGCCGCTCTCCATCAGGCCTCGGGTCAGCGACTCCTCGGCGGCCAGGTGCAGGTAGGTGAAGAGGGTCTGGCCGGCCTTGAGGCGTGCGACCTCCTCGGCCTGCGGCTCCTTGACCTTGAGGATCAGCTCGGCGCCCTCCCAGACCCTGGCCACGTCGGCCTCGAGGCGCGCCCCGGCGGCCTCATAGGCGGCGTCCGCGAAGCCGGCACCCTCGCCGGCGCCGGCCTGCACCGTGACCGTGTGGCCGCGACCGACCAGTTCCCGGGCGCCGGTGGGGGTGAGGGCGACACGGTACTCGTGGTTCTTGATCTCCTTGGGCACGGCGATCTGCATGGTGTTCTCCTGGGCTGTTGTTGGGTGGCTTTCCTCCCCATTACAGCACAGGCAGTCCATACACGAAGAGTCCACGCAGAAGAACGGAAAATATCGACACAGCAGGACTTTCTGACCGGAATTTTTTCTTCGTGCTACCACCCCTGCAGGAAACCCCGCCATCCCACACCAGGGTGAGGGGCCGGACGGTGCTCTCGCCAGGGCAGAAACCGCCAGGCGCCGGGCCGTGTCAGGGCTCTCGAGGGGTACCACAGTTCCAGCAGGTGTCGAAGGCGCCCTCGAGGCGCTCCCCGCAGCCCGGGCAGGTCCACGCCGAGCGGTCACTCCTGCCCTCCAGGGCCTGGCGGATCAGGGCCTCGGCCCGCGCGAGGTTGTGGGGCGCCACCCACACCTCCGGCTCGCACTCCCCCAGCGGCAACTCACCGGCGCCACCGCCCAGGGTCAGGTTGCGCAGTTCCGCGGGAATGCCGGCCGCGGTCAGCACGTTGTGCACGTGGCTGACCAGCAGCGCGTTGGAGTGGGCGAAGGCGCGAACGTAGCCGGGGAGCACCATGCGCTAGTCCCGGAAGACGCGCACGCCCAGGGCCTTGAGGTAGGAGGTCTCGGGAATCGCCGGATGGACGGGGTGGTCCGGTCCCTGGTGGCCCTGGAAGAGGATCTGGCCCTGGCGGTCCTGATGACGCACCGCCCCGCGCACCACGTCGACCAGGCGCTCCGGGGCCAGGTGCATGGAACAGGAGGCCGAGAGCAGCAGGCCGTCGCGCCCCAGCAGGCGCATCGCCTCGCGGTTGAGCTTGCCGTAGGCCCGTTCTCCGTTGGGGATGTCCTTGCGCTTGCGGATGAAGGCGGGTGGATCAAGGATCACCACGTCGAACTCCTCGCCCTCGGCCTTGAGGGCCGCCAGGACCTCGAAGGCATCGCCCTCGCCCACCGCCACCTGCTCGTGCAGGCCGTTCAGGGCGGCGTTCTCGGCGACCCGCTCCAGTGCCGGGCCGGAGGCATCCACGCAGAGCACCTCGCGGGCGCCGTTGGCCGCGGCCTGCACGCCCCAGCCTCCCACGTAGCTGAACAGGTCCAGCACCCGCTTGCCGGCCACCAGGCCGTTGAGCCAGGCTCGATTGACCCGGTGATCGAAGAACCAGCCGGTCTTCTGCCCGTCGAGGACCGGGGCGACGAACCGCACGCCGTTCTCCTCCATCAGCACACGGTCGGGCAGCTCCCCCTTG